>JBAYRG010000118.1:0-8428 GCA_041676805.1 Proteiniphilum sp. | reverse complement strand
TTTATTGGCGCGGTCATCGTGTTGCAGATAGCGCTGAATATCGATTCTCCCATGCTACCCCGCTTTACGGTGGGGATGGTCTCTCGTGAGATCATCCTGTTGGAGTTCTCATCCAGTATCATGTGTCTTATCCTGGCCGGCAAGGTGGGATCGAACATAGCATCGGAAATAGGTACGATGCGTATTACGGAGCAGATCGACGCATTGGATATCATGGGTGTGAATTCGGCCAATTACTTGATATTACCTAAGATAGCATCATTTGTGGCATTTATGCCTGTATTGGTTGTTTTTAGCATGTTCACCGGCCTGTTAGGCGGTTATATCATCTGCTTGATTTTAGGAACCCCGTCGGTGGAGACCTATGTCTATGGCATCCAGGCTTTCTTCAGAGAGTCGTTTATCTGGTATTCGATATTCAAATCGATGTTATTCGGCTTTATTATCGCATCTGTAGCCGCCTATTTTGGCTATACGGCGAAAGGAGGAGCATTGGAAGTAGGACAGGCCAGTACCAATTCTGTGGTAGTCAATAGTGTGCTGATATTGGCGAGTGGTTTGGTGTTCACTCAGCTGGTATTGGGATAAAAGGGTGCCGTTATGATAGAAGTGAAGAATTTGAGGAAAGAATTCGACAGCGAGGTCGTCCTCAACAATATCAATGCCTCCTTCCAGAATGGAATGGTGAATATGATCATTGGCAAGAGCGGTTCGGGAAAGACAGTGCTGCTGAAATGCCTTGTGGGACTTCTTTCTCCCACTTCAGGAGAGATCCGATATGACGGGAAAAGTATGGTGGGGCTTAAATCGAGAGAGTTAAGCCGGTTGCGTCGCGACATAGGAATGCTCTTTCAGGGAGCAGCGCTTTTCGACTCAAGGACGGTGCTCGAAAATGTGATGTTCCCTCTCGACATGTTTTCCCGCAAGAATCGGCGGGAGCGTAAGAAACGGGCCGAATTCTGCCTCGAGAGGGTGAATCTGCTGGAGGCTGTCAATCTTTATCCTTCGGAAATCAGCGGAGGCATGAAGAAGAGGGTGGCCATCGCCAGGGCCATCGCATTGAATCCGAAATATCTCTTCTGCGATGAGCCCAATTCCGGCCTCGATCCAAAGACATCTCAGCTTATCGATGAGTTGATCTACGATTTGACAAAAGATTTCTCAATGACCACAATAGTAGTCTCGCACGATATGAATTCGGTGATCAATATTGGTGACAAAGTAATCTTTATCAACGAAGGAGTCAAAGAGTGGGAAGGGAATAAATCGGAAGTGATGGGTACAGACAACGAAAAACTGAATGATTTCGTGTTTGCTTCCGATCTTTTCAAGAAGATCAAGGAGGCGGAAGAGGAGAAAGAATAAGAACAATTTTACGGTCAGCGTTGTTTGTTCAATTGTCATTCGATGGTTATTCAAATTTACGTTGTAAATTTAGATGTTTGCTGCGCTCGACATAGTAAAAACAAGTTTTTCCTCTGTACTCGCTTATCGCAAACATTCAGTGGTAATTCGATTGTATTTATCCCGTAAAGCGGGAAATAACCATTGAACAATGTGAGCGAAGCGAACGAATAACGGCGTAACCGGATAACAGGAGCATAGCGAGTGAATAACCACTGAATGACGGCGTAACCAAATAACTAAAATAATATAATATGCTAAAGATAAAGAACCTGCATGCAATTGTAGAAGAACAGGAGATATTAAAAGGGATCGATCTGGAAGTAAATGCCGGAGAAATACATGCGGTCATGGGGCCGAACGGATCAGGAAAAAGTACCCTGGCTTCGGTGCTGGCAGGCAATCCGAAATTCGAAGTTACACGTGGTAGTATTCTTTTTAAAGGAAAGGAACTGCTGGAGATGGAACCCGAAGACAGGGCACGTGAAGGAATATTTCTCAGCTTTCAATATCCGGTAGAGATCCCCGGTGTGAGTATGGTCAACTTCATGCGCGCGGCGGTCAATGAACAACGGAAATACAGGAATGAGGCTCCCATTTCGGCTACCGATTTTCTGAAACTGATGCGTGATAAGCGTGAATTGCTGGGTATGGACAGCCAGTTGGTGAGCCGTTCGGTGAACGAAGGCTTTTCGGGAGGTGAAAAGAAAAAGAACGAGATCTTCCAGATGGCGATGATCAACCCGCTGTTGTCTATCCTCGACGAGACCGATTCCGGACTCGATATCGACGCGCTTAGAGTGGTTGCCGCCGGTGTAAACAAACTCCAGACCAAAGAGAACGCCACTATCCTTATCACCCATTATCAACGTCTCCTGGAATATATCAAACCCGATTACGTACATGTGTTATATGCAGGTAAAATTATCAAATCCGGCGGGCCGGAACTTGCGTTAGAACTTGAAAAGAAAGGATACGACTGGCTGATAAAGCCGTAACCACGTAACCCCTGATAAAAATGATTGAACAACAATATATAGATCTGTTTAAGCAGTATCGAGGTGAGCTGGATGCCAATTCCACAGAAGAACTCAACAGATACCGGGATGCAGCTTTCGAACTATTCCGACAGACAGGATTCCCCTCTCTGAAGCAGGAGGATTATAAACACTCGAATATAGTACGCTGTTTTGATGCGGACCTGGGGTTGAACCTGCGGAATATCCCTATTCCGGTGAATCCTTACGATGCTTTTAAATGTGATGTGCCCAATCTCTCTACAAATACCTATTTTCTGATCAACGACAGGTATTACGACAAAGATAAAGCGGGGCAGGCCGAAGATTTGCCAGATGGTGTTTTTATCGGTAGTTTACAACAGTTCGCAAAAAAATATCCCGCACAATTCGATGCGCATTATGGCCGGATTGCCGATATGAGAGATAACGGCATAGTGGCTTATAACACCATGTTTGCCCAGGATGGTTTTGTGGTGTATGTACCCAAAAATGTGGAGGTTGAAAAACCGTTACAGTTGATCAATATCCTGCGTGGAGGGGTCGACCTCAACGTGAACCGGAGAATCCTGATCATCGCGGAAGAGAATGCCCAGGTGAAACTACTTGTTTGTGACCATGCCGTAGACGATGTCCGTTTCGTGGTGACACAGGTGGTCGAGATCTCCGCCGCTGCCTCAGCACAGGTCGATTTTTACGAACTGGAGGAGAACTCTGAAAAGGTGACTCGCCTGAATAACGTTTTTAGTGAACAAAAAGAAAATTCCAACGTGGTAACGAGCGGTATTACGCTTCACAATGGATATACACGCAATAATTATAAGTTCCGCTTATTGGGAGAACATGCCGAGGCACATGCGGGAGGATTGGCCATCTGCGATAAAACGCAACACATCGATAATTTCGCCTTTCTCGATCATGCCGTGCCCAACTGTATCAGCAATGAACTCTTTAAGAATGTGTTGAAGGATAAGGCAACCGGTGTTTTCTGCGGAAAAATCCTGGTGGAGAAAGATGCACAGAAAACACAGGCATACCAGACCAACCGTAACCTGGTATCGTCCAATACAGCGCAAATGTTCTCCAAGCCACAGCTGGAGATATATGCCGATGATGTGAAGTGTTCCCATGGCCTTACAACCGGACAACTCGATGAGGATGCCCTGTTCTACATGCGTGCACGCGGTATCGACAAGGAAGAGGCTCGTCTGCTGCTTATGGTGGCATTTACGCGCGACGTGGTGGATATGGTCCGTATCCCTGTATTGCAAGACCGGCTGATCACCCTTATCGATAAGCGCTTCCGTGGAGAACTGATGCGATGCGGAAATTGTGCGGTATGTAAATAGGTGGAAAAGTGGAAAGATTCAAAATCTTGAATTTTGAGTCTTGAATTTTGAATTTTGAATCAATTGAAAGATCTATATAAGATACGTGCCGATTTTCCGATACTTTCACGGGAGGTATACGGCAAACCGTTGGTCTATTTCGATAATGCTGCTACTACTCAAAAGCCGCAGTGCGTTATGGACAAGATCAATGAGATGTACTCTACGGTGAACGCCAATGTGCACAGGGGAGTGCATTTCCTGAGCCAGGCGGCGACCGATGAGCATGAGGCTTCACGAAGAGTGGTGCAGGAGTTTATCAATGCTGCCTCTTCCAACGAGATTGTCTTTACACGTGGGACCACCGAGTCGATTAATCTGGTTGCGTCGTCGTTCTGTAGGAGTTGCTGCCGGGAAGGCGACGAGCTGTTGATCACAGCCATGGAACATCATTCCAACATCGTTCCCTGGCAGTTGCAATGCGAATATTATGGTCTGAAACTGAAAGTGGTGCCCATCAACTCTCATGGTGAACTGATCCTGGATGAGTTGGAGAAAAAGATCACTTCACGCACCAAGCTGATTGCCGTCACCCATATCTCCAATGTGCTGGGTACGGTAAATCCCGTGGGACAAATCGTGGAGATAGCGCACCGGCACGATATTCCCGTATTGATTGACGCGGCACAGAGCGTGCAGCATCGCAAAGTGGATGTGCAGGCGATCGATTGTGATTTTCTGGTCTTCTCTTCGCACAAGGTATATGGGCCGACAGGTGTGGGTGTGTTATATGGAAAGGAGAAATGGCTCGAGGCTCTTCCCCCTTATCAGGGTGGAGGAGAGATGATCTCGACTGTCTCTTTTGAGAAAACCACTTTCAACACGCTGCCTTTCAAATTTGAGGCGGGTACCCCCGACTTTGTAGGTACGGCAGCACTGGCCACGGCACTTCGTTATATATCTTCCATAGGATTACAAAATATCGATCTTTATGAGCATGAATTGCTACGGTATGCTACAGAAAAGTTGCTCGCCATACCGGGGTTGCGCATTTTGGGTACTGCCGCTGATAAGAGCAGTGTGATCTCTTTCCTGGTGGATGGGATCCATCCCTACGATATGGGTACCCTGCTCGACAAGATGGGGATTGCCGTCCGTACCGGACACCATTGTGCCGAACCATTGATGCGGGAACTGGGCGTGGAAGGTACCGTTCGTGCTTCTTTTGCCTTCTACAATACCAAAGAGGAGGTGGATCTTCTCTTGAAAGGTATTGAGCGTATTGTTGGAATGTTTAGATAGAATAAAGAATAAAGAATAAAGAGTAAAGAGTAAAGAGTAAAGAGTAAAGACTTGTTGGATAATGTGTCGATTTAGTAATTGGTAATTAGTAATTAAGTATAGAGCACGAATTAGTTTATATTATTCTAAAACATGAACATGGCTCTAACAGATGATTTACAAATATGTAAAGTATAAACTAATTAAAGATTAGCACTTAGTAATTGGTAATTAGTAACTGGTAACTCGAATTCGTAAATGCAAAATCAGTTTCAGGGACAGGAAAGAAACGAAGACCATGCTTTATTCATCTTGTTGAAAAAGAGGGATAAAGATGCTTTCTCAGTGATATACCAAAAATATCACCGCTATCTCTATTCGTTGGCCCTGAAATATCTCAAGAGTGCGCAAATGGCGGAAGATGCCGTGCAACATGTGTTTGTGAAATTATGGGAGTCTACCGCAGCTATTCAAATAGAGATCAATTTGAAGAACTATCTCTATACAATGACGAAGAATTATATTTTAAATATGATTCGTGATCACAAAGAAGCAGTCTCGCTTAATTATGCTAACGCACAGATTGATCTTCCTTCACATGAAGATATTTTAAAGGAGGTGGAAGAGAAACAGATGCATGAGATGCTTTATAAATGCATAGATCAGCTTCCACCTCAGAAGAAGGAAGTTTGCATGCGAAAATTGAAGACATCCGACAGTAATCAGGAGATTGCCGATAAGATGGGGATATCGGTGCATACGGTGAAGTCTCATTATCAGGAATCTCTGAAAATATTGAGATCTTATTTTCAACAGATTAAAATTCTGTTGTTATAGATTTAATCTATGGGCTCATTTCTTTTGCCCCGATATGTGTCAATATAATGTAGGAACTAAGAGTGAAAAATTAAGAGTGAAGAATGATTGAATGATTTAGCGATGTAATGATTTTCCTACCTCTTACATCTCAAATCTCAAATCTCAAATTGAATGCAATTATCGGATAGAAATATTATTCACAGGGTGATAGCCGAGTCGGCCTCAAAAGAAGAGGCGGTGGAGGTGATCGATTGGTTCTCTTCTTCCGTCGAGGGGCAACAATGCTTGTCGGACATGCTCGACAGGGATGCTTATCTCATGGAGAACGAGCCTGACCTTGGCAAATCATTTACCCCGATAGAGTCCGATCAACTATTCAAGAAGATTGATAGAGCCATCTATCAGAACCGCTTCAGGAAGAATCTGCTCAGGATAGCCGCAGTTCTTTTGCCATTGCTTCTTATTTCCGGGTTAGGTTTCTACCTGAACAGGCAAACTGATATTTTTTCCCAGGCAACCTTTTCTGAAGTGTACGTGCCTAAGGGAGAAGATGCCAGAATCTTTTTCCAGGACGGTACAGAGGTGTTTCTTAATGCAGATACCCGGATTCGTTATCCAAATAAGTTCGGTCTGCGCAAAAGAGAGATCTATCTCGATGGAGAAGCCTATTTTAATGTGATCTCTGATCGTAAACGACCCTTTGTGGTACGGGCACAGCATACTGAAACGGAGGTGTTGGGCACGTCGTTCAATGTGAGGGCTTATCCAAATAGCAATATGATAGAGGTGGTGTTGGATGTAGGAAGAACCTCTTTCCATGTGCATCAGAACAGCTACCCTATGTTGCCGGGTCAAAAGATAGAATATGATAAATTGACCGGAAGGACAACGTTGAGAAATTTAATCAATCCTTCTAACGCTTCGTTGTGGAAGAAGAACATTCTTCATTTCTATGATACCCCTCTTGCCGAAGTGATAAAAGTGTTGGAGAGGAAATTCGACGTGGAATTTCAAATAGAGGCGCAGGAAGCGTTGAATTACAGTTATACTCTTACCACAAAGCAGCCCGGCATAGAGGAGGTATTGAAAGAACTGCAGAAGATATCTCCGGTGAAATTTGTAATCAAGAGAGATGTGATCTCTGTCTTTATCTGATTTTTATTTTGAGATAAATCCTTCTTTCAGTTGCCTATTTGCAATAACTTACATCCTTGTTGTTATTTATTTTGGTGCTGTTCCGGGTTGTCCCTGCTTCAATATATGACTTGTCTGCTATCCTACAAGGCAGTTTGAAAAAAAAAGGACATTTCATATGTTGGTTTATTCTTATAATCGTTAATATTAAAAGTGTGGATATATTATGAAAGAAATATAAATGATTTGAGATCAGTAATAACCCGCGTTTAACCTTAGTTAAATAGGATAAATAAATGTTGTCTATATCGAATAGATAAAAAAATGTGTCCTTTTTTTGTTATTTAAAAAACTAAATGTACCTTTGGCCTGTCTTAATGTAGGTAGATGGTCTTAATATATAGGTCATAGCATATTACACGCGCAAGTTGATATAGTTCGGTCAGTTTGTTACAGGCATTATTGTCTGTTTCGTTCGGGTTTGATGTGGGATGAAAGAGTCTGAAAAATGAAATAAAATGGCCCTTTCTTGTAAAAAGCAGCTGGAAGCAAATGAATCAAATTGAATGAAAAATAATATCAAGAAACTTTTTCAATATAAAACTCTATAAACAATCGCTTAACTAGTGCGAGACCAGTATCTTATAATATTGTATTGAGTGCGGTTAAATGTTTGGAATAAAAATAAACATTACAATTTGGCGACAATGAGAAAAATATTTTCTTTCACTTTATTGCTTGCATTCATCGGCATCGCTTTGCTATTGTCGGGATGTGAGGTCGATTATTATGAACCTTCCGAAGGTGATGATAATCAGGGTACCGGGTCGTCGCTATTTGGTGACGGTATTACCGTGCCTGCCGGTTTCGACTGGGCGACCATAAAATCGGGAAAACTGACCGTGAAGGTTGACGACAGGTATAAGGGACAATACTACTATCAGGTGGAGATCTATGACGACAATCCCATATTTTCGCAGGAGGCCAAATTGCTGGCCAAAGGGGTCGCGAAGCAGGGACAAGATTGGCTGGCTACCGTAGACCTGCCCGCCCACCTCGAGGTTATCTGGGTTCGTCAAATTAGCCCGATCGGACAGGGCGTTGTAAAGGCGGTGAATATTTCCGACGGGAATTTGTCCGTCGACTTCACCCCGAGCACCCCGGGCACCCCGGCACAAATGAGATCGGCGTCCGTATCCACTGAAGGCGGTATGGTAGTTACCCGTGCCGGTGATGATGGTCCTTCCACGGTCTACTCGACTCCGGCAATCGATGGTACCACCGTGTTAGAGTTGTCGGGAGAGGGAAATGTCTCATTTGCTTGGAATGCCCCCAATTATGTTATCCCCGCAGGAAAAACATTCAAAGGAACTCTCGGTTTCAGTTGGACAAATTCTATCCTCTACGTTGAAGGTACCTGGGAAAATACCGGATCATCAGACATAG
>JBAYRG010000117.1:0-8445 GCA_041676805.1 Proteiniphilum sp. | reverse complement strand
CTTAAGCGATTAGATGGTTAGGTGGTTGAATGATTAGGTGATTAGGTTTTGTCAATCGATTAAACCCCCATCCCAATTCCTGAATTTCACATCTCACATCCTTACTCTTTATTCTTTGCTCTTTATTCTTTGCTCTTATAAAAAGACGGCCCCAACGATAAAACGTTTACAGATATCTTAATAAATTATGTTAACCGCATTAGAATTCCTGTCCGATAATAAAGTGGAACTGACTGCCCCCTCTCTCTCTTGAACCCCTTCCATATACTGTATCAAAACCGTATGCCCAGTCGATCCCCATCAACCCGATCATCGGCAGGAAGATACGCGCACCCACACCGGCCGAACGTTTCAAGTCGAATGGGTTGAAATTTTTCATTTCTTCTTCTCTCCAGGCATTGCCCGCTTCCAGGAATGCCACGCCGTAGATAGTGGAATTGGGCTCCAGGATAAATGGATAACGTAATTCCAGACCAAGACGTGTATAGGCCCGCGCATTTGTGGCAATCGAATTGTTTTCGTATCCACGTAATGCCACATTCTCGGTGGCAAAGGTAGTGGTATAACCCGTCATTCCATCACCCCCCACATCGAATGTTTCAAATGGAGTCTGCTTGTTCTTGTTATAATGTCCCAATACTCCAAACTCTACCCTGGTAGCCATCACCGGTGTCCTCTTTACGGTCATTGGCGCCAGCGGTGTGAAGGTACGTATCTTCAACTTCCATTTATGGTATTCGTTCCATCTGTATTTTGCAGGGTCATTATAAGCTATTTTAGCGTAGTCTTTGCCATCCCATAATGAGAAAGGAGGTGTGGCGTTCACACTCAAAGTGAACTGGGAACCCGTACGCGTATAGATAGGACTGTCGGTGGAGGTACGCGAAAGCGTCAATCCCAGTGTTATACTATTACTATTTCCTGTCTGAAACGGGAAGTAGTTGTATCTCCAGTTTTTCAACCCATAGAGCTGATAACCCAATTCGGCCATAAACTGGAAGTAGTCATCCGGCCATTCAAGCCGCTTTCCGTATCCCAAAGAAGCTCCTACCATATTAAATACCTGGTTCGGGTCGTAGCTGTATTCCATTGCATCCTGATAATAGCCATCACCGTAACCACCATAGCCATAACTACCGTAGCCGTAACCACCATAACCACCGTAGGGATATCCATACATATAGGGATTGGAGTACATGTTCTGGCTGTAATAGCGCTCATTCAACCCGGTCATCCTCGAATAATAGACACTGAACGATAAATGGTTGGGCCTTTTCCCTCCAAACCAGGGCTCCACAAACTGGAACTGATAAGATTGATAATATTGGCCGTTGGTCTGTGCGCTCAACACCAGAGTCTGGCCTTCTCCCTGCGGGATGATACCCCTGTGCATGGAGGGATTCAACAGGTTTTTAAGCGAGAAGTTGTTCAAGCGCAAACTGAGCTTACCCACTAAACCGGTCACACCCCATCCGGCAGAAAATTCAATCTGGTCATTCCCCTTTGAAGTCAATGGGTAGGTAATATCCACCGTTCCATCTTCAGGATTAGGATTGATTCCTCCCCCGATATCGGCCGAAAGAGCTTCGGGATCGAAGTGTCCTGTCTGGGCAATCTCACGTACCGAACGCAGGAGATCCTCCTTACTAAATACCGCTCCCGGTTTTGTCCTCAACTCACGACGGATGATATCTTCATAAAGGCGGTCATTCCCCTGGATAATTACTCGTTTAATTGTGGCTTTTGGCCCTTCAATCACGCGAAGTTCAAGATCCACCGAGTCATTCTCTATGTTGATTTCCACCGGATCTATATTGGAAAACAGATAACCGTTATTTTGATACAGGTTGACAGCCGCATCTTCATCAGTGCTGAGCCTCTCCTGTAATTTCTTCTGGTTATAGACATCTCCCGGAGACATATTCAGGAGTAACTCCAATTGTGAAGAGGGATAATGTGTATTTCCTACCCAGTTGATGGAGCGGATATGATAGAGCGGCCCTTCTTCCAGTTCGATATCTATACCGACCGTTTTTTCGTCATGTTTGTAAACCGAGTCGCGGATAATCTCCGCGTCGCGGTATCCTTTTTCATGGTACTTATTGATGAGATTATGCTTGTCTTCTTTATAAAGGTCTTCCACAAATTTCTTGGCACGGAAAAGGTTAATCAGTTTTCCCTTCTCGTTCGTTTTCTTCATCGCCCATTTCAATTTGCGGTCTGAGAGTGCCTCGTTACCCACAATATTGATACTGTTCACCTTCAACTTCTCCTTCTTGTCGACATCAATTTCCAGTACTACCTGGTTTTTTTGTGTCGGATCAGGACGTTGCATGATTCTTACCTCCGCATCACCAAATCCTTTCTCCGAAAAGAAGCTTTTTATGATTATCTCCGCACGTGATATCTGGGGAGGGGTAATTTGATTTCCTTTGACAACACCCAATTTTTTCTCAATATCATCCTGTTCTCCCTTCTTCATGCCAATATAACGAATATCGCTTACCCGGGGCCGATCGGTCAGGCGTAATTCCAGCCAAACACTGTCGCCCTCCACCTTGGTCTGCAATATTTTTATATCTGAAAAGAGACCATGCTTCCAAAATTTTTTGACGACATTGGATAATTCATCACCAGGAATCTGTATCTGCTGCCCCTTAGACAATCCGGAAAATCCTACGAGGGTAAATTTCTGTTCCTCATACATGGTACCTTCCACACCCGTCACATCGATACCGGCTATGTAATATTTTTTTGGAGCAGCCGTATAGTTCACGGTAGGCACGTCCGAAGTAGACGAAGAAATGGTGTCATTGGTTTGCGCCATTGACACAAACTGCGACAACATGATAAATAACAGAAGTAAATAAGATATTCTCTTCAACATTGCTATATTTTTCTTTTCTATAACTCTCTCGTTCAACGGAGAACCGTTATTGTGCACTCTCTATTTGCTCGCTGGTTTTTCCGTATCTCCTCTCTCTTCCCTGATACTCGATGATAGCTTCATACAAGGCATCTTCACCAAAATCGGGCCAGAAAGTAGCGGTAAAATAAAATTCCGCATAGGCAGATTGCCACAACAGGAAATTGCTTATGCGTTGTTCGCCTCCGGTTCGTATCAACAGATCGGGATCGGGAATATCACGAGTGGTAAGATAACCTGCAAAGGTTTCTTCATCAATATCTCTTTCCGATAAAACTCCTTTTATTACGTCCGCGGTTATCTTCTTAGCTGCTGTGGCAAGCTCCCATTTCGAGGAGTAACTTAGCGCAAGCACCAAAGTAATCCCTCTCCCTCCGGCTGTTTCCCTGATACACTCTTCCAACGCAGTGCGGGCATATTCCGGAAGACGGTTCATATCACCGATACAACGGATCCTCACCCCGTTCCTTTTCAAGTCTGCAGTCTCCTTCGAAATGGCATATACCATCAAATCCATCAATCCCCCCACCTCTTCGGCAGGACGACTCCAATTCTCCGTGGAGAATGCATAAAGCGTAAGATACTGTACCGATACCTTCGACGCAGCTTCCACCACCTTTCTTATCGCATTCACCCCTTCTCTATGCCCTTCTCCCCGCTCCAATCCTCTGGTTTTTGCCCATCGGCCGTTGCCATCCATAATAATGGCAATATGGGCAGGCAAGTGATTTTTGTCCATCTTGTCAAGCAACGACATCTTCTTTATGTCTGAATTGTTAATTCCCATGACAAGGGTCTTCGCGAGTGCCCAATTCCCATGTCAAAAAAATCATTGTGAATGAGTACCAGTCCCTGTTTTTAAGAAAACCGCTTTCAATGTTGAAAGGTTTGTCCAGATTCCATCCGGTGGTTTTTTCAGTAACATCGAAATCGTCATCAAATAGCTTTCGCATCGAAAACTCAATGCCGATATTCATTCTGTTTTTTAATTTATACTTAAGCCCTATTCCAAAAGGGAGATTGGCTCCAATAAAAGCTTTGTTTCCAGAAGCATAAGTGACACCCACCCCCGTAAACAGGTAAGGAGTATAAGGTTTCGTCCCGAGATAAGCATACTTGTCACTATACCGAAAGAAATTAAACTCTACCTGTGTGCCCAACTCTGCCAGCGTACGGTGAAAAGAAGCTTGCCCTGTGAACGGAAAAGTATTGTTCGAGTCTTCACTTTTTCCTGAGACATTGGCTACGAATAGACCGGTTTTAATGCTCCAGAGAAAATTGAGGTTGTATCGAAATAAAAAGCCGCCACTCATTCCGGGATGAAGGTAAAGTCTGCTCCTGTTCGCATCGCCCATATAGAAGGATGCGCCCGCAGCTCCTCCGATTTCATACTTGTATTCCTGAGCCTGGATATTGGCAGTGAATATCGTTAAGAGGAGCCCGATTACGACCAGTGAGACAACGACAAATCTTTCAGCTTTCATTCCGTTTGAGTATTATTGTCTCCACTCTAACGCAAATTTAGCACATAAATTGTGGTTTTTTCTATCAATTCATGGCAAACTTATTGAGCCTGCCTTTCCAGATATCCACCACTGGGGTATTGGATGAAGATATTCCGCCGAATATCCATATATTATTGTTCGCATCAGTAATTACAGAGGCATTCGTCCTTTCTGTAAAATCTGTCGGTAACGACTGGTTTTCTTCTGCTTTAACCCAATCTATACCATAATTCTCCGAATAGATCAATATATTTTTCTCGGTCGATGTGGCTATTAAATAGGGTTTTTCGTCATAGAAAAAAAGACTGCTCCCTGTCAAGATACCTTCTGCCGGCCTCTTGGAGGTGATATATTTAATGACTCCTCCATCTTCCTGCAAGATCCAGATATTGCTATTGAAAGTACCGTCAGCATCATCCCCACCCGTCAGGAAGATAAATTTACTGGCATAGGAAGTGGCACTCTCCACTTTCATCGCTGAAAAATCTATGATCGGCAGATTGGCCGGCAGATCGTTCATCAGCACAATAATCGAAAGATCGTTGTTCGCCCGGGCAAACTTGATCTTTTCATCGTGACTTACCGCCAATAAAATATTACCGGATTCAGCAAAAGGCAGTTCTCCGTAAAGCGCTTTCACTTCGTATTCTGTTTGTAACACACTCCAATCAGAACCGTCAGAAGATTGATACACAGCACCCGTAGCCGAATCAAGGGCATAAATGAGATTTCCCGATGTAATCAACGACGAGAGACGAAGAGTGTGTGGGATTCCAGACAGGTCAACCTTTCCCCATTTTGGAGTATCGGAGATAGTTGTTGAGTCGGCTTTAATCTCATTTCCCGATCGATAATAAGTATAGCACCTATTTTTATAGGCAATGGTCGTTTGATCTTCTACCGGAGAATTTAAATAATCTCCACTAATTTTTTCCCAAGTGAGAATATACGGATCTTCTTGATATATATTTAGCTGAAAATCATACCCTTTGGTAGTTATACCATCTGGAGCTGTGGTTTTTATCCTACTTAATCTGGAGATTGCGATCGAATCCGACAGCCATATATATGTACAGTCCGGTTCGAGGGTGAGTTCTATCGCGGCAAATGAATAATAACTATTTGAACCGGTAATACTTAGCATCACACTGTCCACATGAAAACCATAGGGAAGGGGCTTCTTGTTGAACAGTTTCCCATTTACCTGGTCAATTGTGAAAGCTACTCCCGTTAACAGGCTGGTGGTATCGGCTTTGGAGGATATGGAGATAGCATATATTTGCGGATCAACGGGATATTCCAAATTGTTGTCAGATGAATTAAGACAGGAAGAAAACAACAATAAGTTTGCGATAAGTATCGATGCCCCAAGGAAATATTTAGATATCATTTGTTTCAAAAATATTGTACACCACTGTTATTTAGGATATGCAAAAGTAGAAAGATTTTTCTCTTTAACCATATTAAAATGAATATTTAATGAAAATTTCGAGTTATTTTACTCTTTAAATGAAATTGTACCGATCCCGGATAATTTCTGAGGATCTCTATCTTTCCCTGTACGGCCGGCGCCTCCACTCCAGAGTGGAGTTTTTTTTCGGCTATCTCGACATAGGCTTCGTCCCACATCTCTTTTTCAATAAAAGAGGTCAGTAACCGGGCACCTCCCTCTATCAACAGTGAGTATACTTTTTCATCGTAAAGCCGGGTTAATATTTGTCTATTGGTATCTCCCGAAAAGTCTATTGGAATATACTTTACATGCTTCTGTTTTATTGTATGAAAAGGGGTTGAAGCAGTAAAAACAATGGTGTCCACCATTCCGTCGAAAAGAAATAGATCGGCAGGAATTTTATTTTCCCTATCGATAACCACCCTTATGGGATCTTCACCGTACCATTTCCTTGCTGTCAACTGGGGGTTGTCCAGAAGAGCGGTGTTTGTGCCTACCATAATTCCTTGCACCTCTGTACGGAATTTATGCACGATAGAATGTGTCACTGCATTGGATATGATAACCGGCCTCTTCCCGTCACCCGGTATACGAGTCCAATCCATGAAACCATCGCTGCTCTGCGCCCATTTTAAAATTATATAAGGTCTTTTATATATCTGATTCACAAAGAAAAACTTATTGATTTCACGAGCCTCTTTCTCCAGCATTCCTACTATTACGTCAATCCCATTTTCTCTCATCATCGCAATGCCTTTTCCTGAGACTTTTGGGTTGGGATCACCGGTAGCTACTACAACACGTGGAATTTTTTTAGTGATGATCAACTCCGCACAGGGAGGGGTTTTTCCATGATGCGCACAGGGTTCGAGGGATACATAAAGAGTTGACTCGGGAAGCAACGAGCCCTCCCTTACGGAGGCTATGGCATTCACCTCCGCGTGCGCTTCTCCATAGTGCCGGTGAAACCCCTCTCCAATAATTTTGCCGTTATGCACCACTACGGCACCTACCAAAGGATTCGGTTTCGTGAAGCCTTCTCCCTTGCGGGCAAGCTGAAGGCATCTTTCCATAAACAGCGGGTTCAATTCCATTTTTTGTTATCTTTTCTCAATTGTAGTATGGGTGCAACTAAATTGCCCACTGACGATATTTTGCGACCCGTTAAAGGTCTTATGAGCTAAAAGAATAGGACTCGCTACGCTCAACAACTCCTCTTTTCATGCCCATTGCAAGTTATGGATACCCCGCAAAATATATAGAGGTTGCCACTTTTGTTGTATCCAGAATAAAAAGCGTGAACGAGTTTGGCTTTTCTCTCGGCTTTCATTATCTTTACAATCGTTATGCAACAATATCCGGAACAACATATCCTACAGGAACTGGAAGGTATCTATTCAAGACAAGAGATATCCATTCTCACGCGACTCATCCTCGAAGAGGTATGCGCCAATTCATTTAGCGACATAACGACATACAAAAATAGTCATTTATCCGGTTCGGAACGTGGAAAAGTACAAGATATTGTCCATAGGCTGAAAAAGGGGGAACCGATACAGTATCTATTGGGAAAAACAGAATTTTATGGAATACCTTTTAAAGTGACGCCCGACGTGCTTATCCCCCGACCCGAGACAGAGGAACTTGTGGAATGGATCCTTACGGAGAAACGGTCGCAGGGCCGCTCAGTGTTGGATATCGGAACCGGCAGCGGCTGTATCGCTGTAACACTGGCAAAAAAAATGCCTCATGCCGATGTTTATGCGTGGGACGTATCAGAAAGAGCATTGAAGGTGGCTTCGGAAAATGCACTCCTGAACGGAGTGAATGTGGAGTTCTCGGTACAGGATATTTTTCAGTCTGTGAATAGTAACCCCACCTTTGACCTGATAGTGAGTAACCCCCCTTATGTCACCAAATCGGAAAAGAGATACATGGAGATAAATGTTCTCGGTTTTGAACCTCATGAGGCTCTCTTTGTTCCTGATAACCACGCTTTGATTTTCTATGAGCGGATTGCAGAGATAGCACTTATTTCACTGCATAAAGGAGGAGAAATATACTTCGAGACCAACAGAGATAAAGGAGGCGAGGTGTGCGACATGCTCCAAGAGAGGGGATTTGTCAATATTGAATTAAAAAAAGATATTTCGGGAAATGAAAGGATGGTCCGTGCCACAAAACCAGAGGATCATGGATAAAAAGGGAAGGATCATCACCGGGGAGACAGCCTATGCGAGGATGGCCCGGATCTGCTCACAAAAGGAGTATGCGCCCTCCGATATTGTCAGGAAACTACAAAAGCTGGAACTGCCAGGACCGATGATAGACAAAATTGTCAGACGGTTGAAAGAAGAGAATTTTCTTGATGAGAAACGGTTTATACGTAGTTATATCCACGATAAACTCCATTTCAATAAGTGGGGAAAGAGAAAAATCACACTCTCCCTGGAATATAAACAACTGCCTCAGGAGTTAATTGAGGAGGGATTCGCTGAGCTTTCCGATATCTCTTTCAGCCGGTCATTACAACCTATACTTGAAAAAAAATGGAAGAGTGT
>JBAYRG010000116.1:0-8492 GCA_041676805.1 Proteiniphilum sp. | reverse complement strand
GGCATCTTCCAGAGGAATGGGCATTACCAAATATTTATCGGTATAAGAGTTGTAGTCCCTAATCTTTCTACGTTCATAATGGAATTTCCCTTCATCGTCTTTGGTAATTCTCATTCCGGTGATGAAGCGATTGGTTTCATTGAGGATTTTCCACCTGCGTTGGTCATGAAATCTCCACCCTTCGAGACAAAATTCCACCCGACGTTCATTTCTTATCCGTCCCATAAGGAAGTCATAACTTTTCTGAAATCCAGGAACATCTTCTATTTTAGGTTGTAAAGCACGCTCTCTAATAACATTCAACATCGTCATTGCTCCATCCAGATCCCCCAATTCACAGAGTGCTTCAGCCCTGTTCAGATAAAATTCGGCCAATCTGAAAAAGACCCAATGAGTAGGTTCATTGCCGCTGCTGTTCCCAGGCCCCCAATATTTGACTTGCTTATCTTTACGACTGTAATATCCGGTACATGAACGCTGGGTCTCTTGTGAAATGATATCGTTGAAGCCATTCCTTCCACCTACAAATGTCTCTACTATAAATGGTTCGGTACAGTTATAAGGCACACCGTAATCAGCCATGTTATAGAGGATGTTCACATAGAAACGCGCATCCCGGTTTGAATAAGGGTCGCCTCCCGGGGCTTCACCATATCCAAGTTCCATGGCCGCAGGATTCACGGTGATCTTGGTACGTGTGGCATCGTTATAGGTTACGGGTAAGGCGCCATTAGTCATTTCGAAACAATCCACAAGTTCCTGTGTCGGTGACTCACCGCAGTTCCAGATATGGTTGATAGTGGCGAAGGGATAAGTGCCAACGTCTACGCCGTTGGCATTATTAATATGCGAGTTGTCAGACCAGGATCTCCAGATAATTTCCGATATCGGAGTAGAAAAAGCACCGGTAAATAATTTTTTATAGTCATTCATCGCTACAAGGCTATACTCTGACATGTTAATTACATCTTTTGCGGCATCGGCGGCGCGCTGCCATTTATTCTTGTCTTTTTCGGGATTGTTGAGTAAACTCGCATTATTGAGTAATACACGGGCACGGATGGCATAAGCAACGCCATTGTCTACGTGGCGGGCTTCACTGGGTGTTTGTCTGTTCGGTAGAATGCCAGATTTGATCACATCCATCAGCTCTTCGGATATTTTGGTGGCTATCTCGTCATAAGTAGACCGTTGTATATCATTCCATCCATTATAGTTTGCATCAAACGGCTCTTCTATCCAAGGCATCGGACCATAAAACTCCAATAGGTTCATATAGAACCAGCAGCGGAGTATTCGGGCTTCGGCTACCCAGATGTCCCGTTCCTGTGCAGTAATCACGGTTGATTGGGGTAGATATTTTATGGCATTGTTCGCAAAGCGGACACCTCTCCAGAAATCGGGCCATAATCGTTCAGGACTCGAATCCCAACTCCATTTTATAACCGGATTGCTAAGGGAAAGAGAGCCGTTATGCCACTCATAGGCGTCATAGGTGGCCGCCCAGAACGCGTTGTCTGTTAAACATTCTATCGGGTTATGGACAAATGAAATCTGATCTCTTGCCAGATATATCTGGCTATACGTTTCATCTATCAGTCCTTTGCTCCGTGCATAGTTGCTTAACACTTTGTCTATTGTAATTTGTCCGTCGGGTGTTTTATCCAACACGCTTTCACATCCATAGTGGGATATAAACCCTGCTATGATCATCAATATGATAGTTATTCTTTTCATATGATTAAAATTATTGATTTTCAAATGTATCATATGGAACTCGCTTTTAATTATCTTCACTGAAGTTAGTCGTTTTCTACGCTCAACATAGTAAAAACAAGTTTTTCATCTGTATTCGCTTAACGAAAACGTTCTTGTGTGAAAACAATTATCATGCTCGTTTCATTGTGTTTTATGTATAAAAGAGGTGATTACTAGAACGAGATATTTATTCCCATATTATAGGTTTTGAAAACAGGGTATAACAGTTCGTTATTCTGTTCTGGATCTTGATATTTAACGGGATAATTATCAAAAGTCAGCAAATTTAATCCGTTCACATAAAAACGTATCAGTGACGCATTGATTAGTTTGGATATTTTTGCCGGAAAAGTGTATCCGGCTTCAAGATTCTTTAGCCGGAGATAATTTCCATTTGTATACCAAAAATCGGCTCTCACTTTACTGGCATTACTTCCAGGCTCCAGACGGGGATAGGATACCTTTTGTCCACTATCATACCGTTCCTGGCTCCACGCTTCTTTGTGCCATTCATTGAAGTTATAGGTTTCCCATATTTTTTGGCCTGTGAGGTAATAACTCCTTGCTGCAGCCCCTTGCCACATCATGCTAAAGTCGATGTTCTTATATTGAAAATTTAACCCAAGTCCAAATGTCCACTCCGGCACTTCGGGATCGCCGATGGGTACCATGTCTTTTTCATCGATGATGCCGTCTCCATTTTTGTCCTTATATTTTAAATCGCCCAATTTGGGTGTGGCTCCTACTCCCGACTGGTCATACCAGTCCAGGATATCCTGTTCTGTATTGAAAAATCCTGCCGTTTCATACCCGAAATTTTGTCCTAATCTAAATCCGGTACTCCGTAGTCGATAAGCATAATCTTCAGGAAGAAATACCTCACTTAAATAAATTACCTTGTTTCTGTTAAATGCGCTGTTTGCCCTAATATCCAGTCGCATGTCCCGGTTAATCGATTTCTGATAAGTTCCTGTTAACTCAAACCCCTTGTTCTCTATGATGCCGGCATTCACCTTAGGTATAATTCCGGAGACATTCACTCCACCTGTGCCAAACATGCCGGTTGGGATTAATCCTGTTGCAGGAATTAAAATATTATTACGCTTTTCATAAAAAACATCGACGTCAAGACCAAAACTATTCAAGAAACGGGTTTCAAGACCGATATTATATTTATTGGCCTTTTCCCAGGCAAGCTCATTATTCCCGATTTGCGACTCATGGCTTCCCTCCCAAAGGGTTAAGAACGCAAACCGGGATCCGTTCATATTATCATTACCAACCTGCCCATAGGATGCGCGAAGTTTTAAGAAAGTAAGCCAATCGCTGCTGTTTTCCATGAATTCTTCTTCAGACAGTACCCATCCTAAAGAGAAAGAGGGAAAAAAGCCCATTTTATGTCCCGGGGCGAATTGTTCCGACCCATTGTATCCGAAATTAATTTCTCCGAGATAACGGTTGTCGTAGCCATAGGTAGCACGACCTACCAACCCTATGTAGTTATATGGCAGTTCAATATTTACTACACGTTGGTAACGATTGAAGAGTAACATGCTGGTGACATTGTGTTTACCCAGTGTTGTTGCATAGTTTAATGATGCGTCAATATTAAACAAGTTGTTAGAATTCTGGTACTGAGCGTCGGAAAGGGTACTATTGGGGTTTGTTCCTGTGGGTTGATATTTCACAGATTCGGGATTATCCGGATCTTGGTTCGCCTCATATAGTTGGAAAGTACGTTCTCTTACCTGTTGGTTACTTGAAAAAGCGTCGTAAGAAGCGATTACTTTTACAGATAGTCCTTTGGTAATAAAATCCAGCTTTTGTTCTACTCCTAAAGTCGCTGTAACCTGAGTGGTTTGAGTATTTCGAAAGCCTGTCCTGTTCAACATTCCATAGGGAACGTTATTGATATTGCCTCCTTTTAGGCTATTTGTCAACACCTCCCCATCAGGCGTAATATCATTGTGATAGTTGTTGGGCGTTTGTAATAGAGAGCCTATTACAATAGAATAGGCATTCACATCGTTTAAATATCCGGCGTTATGGGGAACTACCACAGGGTCATTCTTTTTTTGCATATAACCGCTTACGTTCAAAAACATGGCAAGATTATCATTTAGATCAATATCAAAATTCGATCTGAAATTTACTCTATTGGCCTTAGATTGGGGATCATAATCATATTCCTTGAATTTTTCGGTTTTGAATATACCTTCCTGATGAAGCCAGCCAACGGTGGTAAAATAACGCATCTTTTCAGAACCTCCATTTACATTTACATTCACCCGTTGCATAGGGGAGTAATCCCTGATGAACTCATTGACAAAATTGCGTACAGGATATAATTCCGGGCTGTCTCCCAAACGATAACGCTCCAAGGCATACTCGTCATAGATCGGCTGTCGATTATTTTGTGTTTCTACCTGGTTCCTTAGCAATGCATAATCATAGGCAGAAACCATTTCGGGTAAACGGGTAGGAGTTTGCCATGATTGTTCGGTAGTGACGTCAATCACCGGTTTACTGGTTGCTTTCCCCCGGCGTGTAGTAACAATAATAACTCCATTCGCCCCGCGGACACCATATACCGCAGTGGCGGATGCATCTTTCAACACGGTAATTGTCTCTACTTCACGAGGATCGAGTGCCTGAAAATCTCTCTCTACTCCGTCCACTAATGTCAATGGTGCCTGACCATTGACTGTACTTCGTCCTCTGATATAGAAATCCATTGCTTCACCTCCCGGGACACCTGAACGTTGTAATACGGTCAGGCCCGGCAAACGTCCGGCTAATGCGATACCGAGGTTTGATGCCGGTGTTTGCCTTAAGCCCACAGCGGAAATGGTGGATAAAGCGGCTACCACACTCTCTTTCTTCTGCTGTCCATATCCTACAACGACCATCTCTTCCAGTTCTGTTGTGGCTTCATTCAGAATCACATCAATTGATTGCCTCTGCCCCACGGAGATTTCCTGTGTCTGGTAACCGATAAAAGAGAATATTAAAGTAGCATTTCCAGAAGGTACAACTATATTGTACTTTCCGTCGATATCTGTTACTGTACCTTGTCCTGTTCCCTTGATCTGAATAGTTACCCCGGGTAGTGGCTCATTCAGCTTGTCGGTTACAACACCCGATACGGAAAGTTGCTGAGTCTGCTTTGCAAGGAGAGCAGAACTGCACAGTACACTAAACAGTGTAAAAAATAGTAATAATTTAGTTTTCATGATTTAATAATTAAAAAACTATACTGATCTTCATTACGTTAGTTCAATTGATACATATAGCTCAATCGCCCCATTGGCATTACACTACCTGATTGGTAGTAATTCATGATGTCTGCGGGGTTTGTCACCCCCATAGCTGCTTTAAAATAGAATATAGGATTATTTATCAGGTCAATAGTCGCTCTGGGTATAGATAATATTATCACATTATTGTTTATCCGTAATTTGGCTTTACCTATGATAGAAGAGTTAAATCCATTCCCGAATTTTTCAATAGAGGTTTCACCGGATCCAATTTCTTTTCCAATGATATAGTCATAACATTCCCATCCCTTTAAGGAAGGACCTCCAATGCCGATTAAAATATTCATCCAGTTTTCTTTATTCTGTGGATTGGTAAATTTTCCCTTTCCTTTTACATAAAAATATAGGTTGTTCGCATCGTGGGCAACCCTTATCTCTTCCAATTTATCGACTGGTGCATCTTGTGTGTAACGTATTGTCTGTGAGCTACCGTAGTTGTCTCTGGCAATGTTCTTTTCATCTATATTACGGATAATATATGGCACATCGTTCCATTGCGATAAACTCCCGTTGATATCGATTGTTTTGGGGTTGTTCTGTTCATCTGTTTCCTGTGTGATTCCTTTGTAACGGCGAATATTACTGATAAGTTGCAAATAATAAGCATCCTGATATCCACCGGCCATCGGTTCTATATCCCGGGAATATTCTTTGTTTACCGCATCGCACAACATATACTCTCCGTCGTAGGGTTGTTTGTACGCGATCCATTCATTCCAACCGCCTACAGAGATCATGGGAGGATCAATAGCAATGGCGTGATCCCATTGTGTTTGGAAGAAGGTGCCTTTATCCACATCGGCGGCGATATTCTGGCGGGTTGACGGATTCCATCCACGACCCCAGTTGATCCAGTTTTCACGGGTTAATGAAAAGGACATCGGTACTGCCGGATGGCTTGCCACGCTTACATTCATCACCTGCGATTGTATATGTAAAGGTTGAGGGAATGTCCATTCTATCCAGGGGAACCCATCTTGATAAATAGGGTCGAAAGGCCATTGCGGCTTCAGAAAATGGAAGAAATCAAGAATTTCGGGAGATAAAGTGCCGGGATCGTAATTCTCGTCATTCCTTGACTTGGCCTCCCTCAGGTCGTCTTCAACATGAGTGTATGCAATAATCAGCGGTTTCCCGTCTATCCTATACCATGTATCAGGATAACGATTGGGTTGATACAACTCCTTGTACAAATTCCGAACGGTTTGGAATGAACGGGAATGTGTATAGAATACAACTTTGGGTGGATTCCATCCATCTTTCAACATTTCATCAATCACCGCGCATACTTTCATGAATACGTTGGCATAGATGAGGGAGTTTGTGGTGTCGAAGAATATGAAATCGACCCCTGCCATAGTGAGCATTTGCATTTGTTTTCTTATCACCCATTCATCCTCAGAGTTATAATATCCCCATATAGGCTCACCCCAATAATGCGCCTGACCATCCGGGCTAATATTGGGATCATGATGATTGAAATCGGTCAGTATCTTTAGTCCGTTTGGCATAGCCAGTATTTTGGTGGCGTCATATATGCCGGTTGCATAGGGTTGCCCAATCCAGGGCCAGTAGAAGATACCTACTTGCCTGTTTTTCTTATATCCTGAAATTTCACTGAAACTGCGCCCGAAATGATCTACTCCCACCATATTAAAACTGTTGTATTTACTTTTGGGAGCGGGTTCAACAGATTCGTTATTTTGATTGTGCCCGTTATCCATATTGGATTTTTCGGGATTTTCCGGGATAAGTGGATGTGCAGAAGTACATTCCACGAAACTGAAAAATAATATAATGAATAAGAAAAGGTGATGTTTCATACGCGCATTGATTGTTTTAGATGCTACTTCTAAATCGATAATTTCCCGATCCGACCTTAAGGATCACATAATCCTTTGTTTCCTCCAACACGGAAATCTCTTTCACTGTGGATATTTTCCTGTCTCCTTCAGTAATACTCCGCGCGCTTTTTGCTGGCACATGCACTATCGCGGTGGTATTTTCCGGAATTCCAATTTCCATCGTCAGGTTGCTCCCTTGTCTGCGCCATGCACTCTTTATTTTTCCTTTTACCGTATCCAGCTCACCTTCCGCGAATTGCAGGTCTCCCATGATGTATGGTTTGATGGAGAATTGTGCAAACCCCGGATGATTGAAATCAGGTATGATCCCCAGGATATATTTGTAAAACCATGAACCTACCGATCCCATCATGGGATGATTATGGGAATTCATGGCGTCTCCGGTAAGGTATTCCCACCTTTCCCATAATGTGGTGGCACCATTTGCCAACATAAATCCCCAACTCGGATAAGTGGTCTGCGTGGCTATTTTGTAGGCCACATCGGGATGGCCCTGTTCTGTCAATACCTCCAACAGATATTTTGTGCATAGGTTGCCGGTGGTAAGATGGTAGTTGTGTCTCTTCACATCCTCTACAAGGTTTTTTATTACCCGGGGGGTTTTTCTTTCATCCGGAAGGCCAAGGTATAGGGCGAACGAGTTGCAAGCCTGGTTATTAGAAGCGTATCCGCCCGTTTGTTCGTTCCAGTATTCGCGATTGATGGACAGGTAGATCTCCTTGGCAAGCGTTTTGTACCGTGCTACGTCTGCTTCCCGGCCGATCACTTTGGCCATATCGGATAAAAGATTCGCGCAATAATAGAGATATCCGGTCGAGATGAACCGCCCCGGTGTATCCCTCGAAACGCCCGATCCGTTCGGATCCATCAGGAAATCTCTTGGGGGGCACCAATCCCCATAATAACTGTAATCCACAATACCATTATTTGTGCGTGAGTGTAGATAATCGACCCATGCTTTCATCCCGTCAAAATGCTCCTCAATAACCCGTTTGTTGCCGTAAAATTCATAGCTTTTTTGTGCCAGCAACAGATAACTGGCGGATACCGGGTCGGCAGGCCTCATCCCGAACCTGAAGGGTGCGACGCAGGTGATGGTCCCGTGTGCGTCCTGTGTGTCGCTGACATCTTGAAGGTATTTGGGGTAAAAGCGGGAGTGGTCGAAATTATAAATGGCTTGTTCTATTCTTACCGTAAGGTCGTTAAGCCATCCCATCCGTTCGTCGCGTTGAGGACAGTCGGTTGGCACACTGTGCAGGTTGCTGGCTTCCGTATTGACCACCATCTGGTGGATGTCATTCAATAGGGGGTTGCTGCTTTTGAATTTTCCGGATTGTTTCAAGTCGGAACGGACAACCTTTATTCTGATATCATCCTCAAGGGGTTTGGAGGGGAGTCCTTCTACCTGCACGTATCTGAATCCATGATAGGTATATGCCGGTTCCCAGGTCTCTATGCCCTTCCCATTTAAAATGTAAGTGTCTGTGGCTTTTGCGTTCCGGAGATTTTCCTGGTTTACAAACCCGTTTTCGTGGAGGGTTTCGGCGAACCG
>JBAYRG010000115.1:0-8519 GCA_041676805.1 Proteiniphilum sp. | reverse complement strand
TGGCGCTGTTGATCGAATCATGCGGAAGCGTGCCATTTACCGGAAGAAGGCAGCTCCAGTTAGTATCCAATGAAGAGGTGATGGCATTGAGCCTTCAACAATATCAGGAGTTTATGCGTACAGCTCCCGTTGAAAGAGGCACTTCCAATGCACAGATGGTCAGCCGTGTTGGCACCCGGATTGCCAATGCGGTAAAAACTTTTTATTCCAACAACGGTTATGCATCGGAACTTGATAATTATTCCTGGGAGTTTAATTTGGTGAAAGAGAATAGTGTCAATGCCTTTGCCATGCCGGGCGGTAAGGTGGTTGTTTACACCGGCTTGCTTCCCGTTACCCAGACCGAAGAAGGATTGGCGGTGGTCGTGGGTCATGAAATAGCCCATGTGCTCGCCCGCCACTCTAATGAGAGATTAAGCCAACAGGTGGCTTTGCAATATGGAGGAGCCATCGCAGGGGGACTTCTGGGTAATTCTCAGGTTATGCAACAACTTGGAAGTGCCGTTTTTGGATTGGGAGCACAATATGGAGTGATGATGCCCTATGCACGGAAACATGAGTATGAGGCCGATGAGATAGGACTCATGCTGATGGCCATTGCCGGGTATGACCCCCGGGTTGCAATTCCTTTCTGGACAAGGATGGCGCAACAATCAGGAGGATCTCAGGTCCCTGAAGCCTTAAGCACGCACCCTAACGACAATAATCGCATCGCGCGGATTGAGTCCATTATGCCCAATGCGTTGCAATACTATAAAGGCTCCGGCGTGCAAAATACCACTAAAGAGCCCATTAAAACTCAGGCAGCAGTACCGGTGGAAACATCCAAGGTAAAGACTTCTGAAGAGTGGACTTTCTGATTTGGCAATTATTCTCAAAATTGTTACCTTTGTTCGGCTTCTCTGTTGTTCATGCTTCGCATGTAATTCAATAGTTATTTGGCTTCGCCGTTATTCAGTAGTTATTCGTTTGCTCTGCTCACGTTATTCGGCTATGTCGTTATTTTCCGCTTTGTGGAATGAGTACAGCCGAACAACACTGAATGTTTGTGATAAGCGGATACAGAGGAAAAACTTGTTTTTATTATGTCGAGCGCGGCAAACATTTAAATTTACAATGTAAATTTAAATAACAACCGAATAACAACTGAACAGCAACTGAATGTTTGTGATAAGCGAGTACAGAGGAAAAACTTATTTTTATTATGTCGAGTGCGGCCAACATCTAAATTTACGATGTAAATTTAAATAACAATTGAATAACAACTGAATAACAACCGACAAATGTCCCCGAAATTGACTAACGACGACGAAATTAAAGAGAGAGAAGAAAATGGGGAAGAGGATGAAACCCTTCTTTCCTCCGATTCTTTCTCCGGTTCTAAAGTGCCGGTGAGGCTGGCTGGCGATAGTTCGCTCAACCTCTCCAAGATGTATCAGAACTGGTTTCTCGACTACGCTTCTTATGTGATCTTGGAGCGTGCCGTGCCGCATATTTTCGATGGTCTCAAGCCGGTGCAACGTCGTATTTTACATGCCATGAAACGGATGGATGACGGCCGTTACAACAAGGTGGCAAACATCATCGGCACTACCATGCAGTATCATCCGCACGGTGACGCTTCTATAGGAGATGCACTGGTGCAACTTGGACAGAAAGACCTGCTGATCGACTGCCAGGGTAACTGGGGAAATATACTCACCGGCGACGGTGCCGCCGCACCCCGTTATATCGAGGCGCGCCTCAATAAATTTGCCCTCGAAGTGCTCTTCAATTCCAAGACCACCGAGTGGAAAGCCTCCTATGATGGGCGTAACAAAGAACCGGTCACGCTTCCCGCCAAATTTCCCCTCCTGCTGGTACAGGGAGCAGAAGGGATCGCCGTGGGGCTTTCTTCCAAAATATTACCCCACAATTTCAACGAAGTGTGTGATGCGGCTGTGAATTATCTGCAGGAGAAAGGATTCACGCTCTATCCCGATTTCCAGACCGGGGGATATATCGATGTGGAGAAATATAACGATGGCGAAAGAGGCGGTTCGGTGAAGATCCGGACCACCATCTCCAAAATTGATAACAAGACATTAGTAATAAAAGATATACCTTACGGGAAGACAACCGCGGGACTGGTAGACTCTATTCTCAAGGCGAACGAAAAAGGGAAAATCAAGATCAGGAAGGTGGACGATATCACCGCACAGAACGTGGAAATACAGGTGCAACTGGCACCCGGTGTATCTTCCGATAAAACCATCGATGCCCTCTATGCCTTTACCGATTGTGAAATCAGTATCTCTCCCAACTGTTGTGTCATTGACGATAACAGGCCCCATTTCCTTACCGTGAGCGATGTGTTACGCTCCTCCGTGGATACTACCCGGGAGTTGCTTCGCAGTGAATTGGAGATTGAAAAGGGTGAAAAACAGGAAGCTCTCTTGTTTGCATCGCTCGAGAAGATATTTATCGAAGAGCGTATCTATAAGGACAAGGAGTTTGAGAACGCCAGGAATATGGATGTTGCTGTAGTGCATATCGATCAGCGTCTCGAACCCTATAAACCCTCTTTCCTTCGTGAAATTACACATGAGGATATCCTTCGATTGATGGAGATCAAAATGGGACGTATCCTCAAGTTCAATTCCGACAAGTCGGACGAACTGATCGCCAGGCTGAAAGAGGAGATAGAAGAGATCGATCATAATCTTAATCATCTTGTGGATTATACCATCGCCTGGTTCCTGATGCTCAAAGAAAAATATGGTAAAAACTTCCCGCGGCATACTATCATTCGCAGTTTTGAAAATATCGAAGCCACCAAAGTGGTAGAAGCCAACGAGAAGCTCTATATAAACCGGGAAGAGGGTTTCATCGGTACCGGTATGAAAAAGGACGAGTTTGTCTGTAACTGTTCCGATATCGACGATATCATCGTCTTTTTCAAGGATGGTAAGTACAAGGTGGTGAAAGTGAGTGATAAAATGTTCGTCGGTAAAGGGATCCTCTATGCAGGTGTCTTTAAAAGGAACGACAAACGTACTATCTATAATGTGGTATACCGCGACGGCAAGAAAGCGCCGCACTATATCAAACGGTTTGCCGTTACAGGGATCACCCGGGATAAGGAGTATGACCTTACCCGTGGGAAACCGGGATCGCGCATCGCTTACTTCAGCGTCAACCCCAATGGGGAGGCGGAGACCATCAAAGTGATCCTGAAACCCAAGCCTCGTATGCGCATTCTTCAGTTCGAGAAGGATTTCAGCGAGATAGAGATCAAAGGAAGGCAGGCCATGGGAAATATCCTTACCAAGGCTGAAGTGCACCGCATCCAGTTGAAACAGAAAGGGGTGTCGACGCTCGGTGGCCGCAAAGTATGGTTCGATCCCGATGTCTTTCGTCTCAACTACGAAGGTAGCGGCAAATTCCTGGGTGAGTTTCAGGGCGACGACATGATCCTGGTGGTTACTACCGATGGTGAATATTACATCTGTAATTTCGACCTCACCAACCATTTTCCACACAATATCCTTTATATTGAGAAGTTTGATGAGCATAAAGTATGGACGGCAGCGCTTTTTGATGCTGATCAGGGTTATGCTTATCTGAAACGGTTCACCTTTGATCCGTCGGAGAAACCGCTCCGGTTTGTGGGTGATAATGCTGAATCCCGCCTGTTCCTGCTGACCGATACGGTCTATCCGAGGATGAAAGCGTTCTTTGGCGGGCATGACGATTTTCGTGAGCCGTTGGAGATTGAGGTGGAGGAATTCATCGGCGTAAAAAGTTATAAGGCAAAAGGTAAACGTATCTCCAATTTCGAGGTGGCCGGCGTAGAAGAGTTGGAACCACTCCGTCTCCCTGAGTCGGTAGAAGAACCACAACAGACAATGGAAGTAGAAATCGCTGAAGAGAATGGAGAGAGCTTCGAGAATGAGGAAAACTTCAATGAAGATATCTCTGATGCCGACTTGCGTGATGAGATCACCGGACAGATGAAATTATTCTAATCCTGCAGATAAAAAAAGATGAAGAAAACAATACTACTGTTGGGTATATGGATCGGTATTCTTTGTGTGACGGTTTCTCAAGAGAACCGCTCTCCCATATTACCGGTAGATCCTGTCAATCAGGCCACTCTTCTGGGTATTGGCAAAGCGTTTCTTAACGACACCTACCTTTCGCCTCTTAAATATAGCGGTATTAGTATATCTCTTATGCACGACCGTATCAGGGGAACTCCCTATTTCAGCGGTAATCTGCTTCTGCAGCAACAGTTCCTTATACAGACCGCCATCACCAAGAATCCCACCGCTTCGGCTTCGGAATATTATGGTAATCTTGATTATCGGCTCACCGGGTTTTATCCCCTATTTGTCGGTTCAAATTTAAGATTTTATGGTGGCGGGGGATGGGAAGCCCTGCTGGGTGGTATATACAATATGCGAAACTCCAATAATCCCGGTTCGTTGAAGGTAGCCACCAATATCAACCTTTCGGCTATGGCTATCTATAACTGGAAGATATTCACCTTCCGGTGGCAGTTCACTACGCCTTTTGCCGGTATGTTTTTCTCGCCAGAGTACGGACATTCTTATTACGAAATATTTACGCTTGGAAATAACAAAGGAACTGTTCACTTCGGTTCTTTCCATAACCAACAGGCATTACGCAACTATTTTTCAGTTGACGTGCCGGTGCATAATGTCACTCTTCGTGCAGCTTATTTAGGTGATTATTACGATACACAGGTGAATGAGCTTGTCACCAGAATTGTTTCCCATCAGTTCATGATCGGACTTGCCGTGGAGTCTCTCAATTTCGGAGGGAAAAGGGTACGTAACAATCCGTCACTTCCGTCAGTGTATTATTAGTGGTTAGGTGGGAGACTGGGGGATAATTGATAATTGAATTTTCTCAGGAATGAGGGTAGAGGCAAACTTGTTTGCATTATGCCGAATGACAACAGAAAATCTACAAATTCTCCACTTCTTAATTAATAAAATATGCAATATAATTTTGATGAAATAGTAGATCGTTCGGGTAGTAATACCGTCAAGCTGGAGAAGTTGAAACCAGTATTCGGGCATGAAGATCTCGTCCCGCTTTGGGTGGCGGATATGGATTTCAAATCTCCGCCGGCCATTGTGGAGGCGTTGAAGAAACGTGTGGGGCATGCTATTTTTGGCTATACACTCCCTTCTCAGGAATATACTTCTTCCATTGTCAACTGGCTCGAAAGACGCCATCGTTGGCAGGTAAAAGGTGAACATATCAACTTTGTGCCCGGAGTGGTGAAAGGATTTGCTTTTGCCATTGATGAGTTTACAGAGAGGGGTGATAAAATCATCATCCAGCCGCCGGTGTACCACCCGTTCCGTATCGTCACAACATCGCTTGGCCGTGAGGTGGTCAACAATCCGCTGATCCTTGAAAATGGACAGTATAAGATGGACTTCAAAGGGTTGCGCAAGATTGTCTCCGATAACGACTGTAAGATGTTGATTCTTTGTAATCCTCATAACCCCGGTGGGAGGGCATGGTCGCCGGCAGAGTTGGGTGAACTGGCGGATATCTGTTACGAAAACAATATATTGGTCGTCTCCGATGAGATCCATGCCGATATGGCGTTACCGGGACACCAACACACGCCTTTTGCCACGGTTTCTGCGAAAGCGGAGGAGATCTCGCTTACGTTGATGGCACCCAGTAAAACATTTAATATCGCCGGTATCGTCAGCTCATTTGCGGTTATTGCCAACAAAACAATCAGGGAAAGATATCTTGCCTATCTCGAACCGCGTGAATTGGAGCAGGGTACCATCTTCGCCTTTACTGCTACCCGTGCCGCTTACGACGAGTGTGAGGAATGGCTTGGGAAGATGCTTGAGTATGTGCAGGCCAATATCGATTTTGTGGATAACTATCTGAAAGAAAATATCCCGGGGATAAAGGCAATTCTGCCTGAAGCTTCTTTTCTGATATGGCTCGACTGTCGCTTGCTCAACCTGCCGCAACGGGAGCTTGTGAAACTCTTCGTGGAAAAAGCACATCTGGCGCTGAACGACGGTACGATGTTCGGCCCGGGAGGGGAGGGTTTCATGCGGCTTAATGTGGGATGTCCACGCAGCCTCCTCGAAAAGGGACTAAATAATTTAAAAAAAGCAGTAGACTCCTAAACATCGAGGCTGTTGAGTTGTTAGAAGTTAGAATTGAAAATTGGCGTAAACCAAATAAGAAGTTGAGAAGAAGAATTATAGGAATTTGAAATATTAAAAATAAGAACAATGCAAATATCAGATAACAAGTGTGTTACCGTTACTTACGACCTGAATGTAGGCGAAGGAGAAGAAAGGGAATTGATGGAACGGGCCACCGTTCAACAGCCGCTGGAATTTATTTTTGGCACCAACTCCATGCTCGAAGCCTTTGAGGATCAACTCAGGGGACTTTCCCAAGGTGACACATTCTCCTTTCGTCTTACCCCGGAAGAGGCTTATGGTGATTATGACGACACCAAACTACTTGAATTACCGAAAAATATTTTCGAGATCGATGGGAAAATCGACAAGGAGGTACTTTTTGAAGGTAATACCCTTCCAATGATGGATTCTTCCGGTAATCGGCTTGTGGGATCAGTTGTCTCGATAGGGGACGAGGTTGTTACTATGGATTTTAACCATCCTCTGGCAGGTGAGATCATGCATTTTGAAGGAACTGTCATGGGGGTGCGGGAAGCATCTGTGGAAGAGATCGCCGCCCTCTTTTCCGGTGGCGGCTGTGGCTGTGGATCCGGTGGTTGCGGATCCGGTGAAGATGATGGCTGTGGTTGCGGCTCTTTTGATGAGAGCCCTGCTGGTGGTTGCGGCTGTGGATCGGGCGGTTGCTGTTAACCAATAAATAGTCCCCGATGTCATTAGCACTGGATTTATCTTTACCCATCACTAATCCTACGGTGCAGTTTCTAATCTTGTTTGTGATCGTATTATTGGCACCAATACTATTCAACAAGATCAGAATACCGTCACTGATCGGGCTTATTATTGCGGGGGCTGTCATCGGTCCTTATGGAATTGGCTTGATGTTGCGCGATAGCAACATGATCATGCTGGGTAATGCCGGATTGCTCTATATCATGTTCCTTGCCGGTATAGAGATTGATGTGGCCGAGTTTAAGAAGAACAGTGCAAAGAGCCTGGTATTCGGGATGCTCACTTTCTCCATTCCCATGCTCATAGGTACTTTCGCAGGCCTCTATCTGCTCAATCTTTCGCTTGTCTCTTCCATATTGCTTGCGAGTATGTTTGCTTCCCACACGCTGGTGGCATATCCTATTATCAGCAAACTGGGAGCGGGAAAGAATAGGGCCGTTACCGTGGCTGTGGGTGGCACCATGATTACTGATACACTGTCGTTACTGGTGTTGGCTGTAATCATCAGTATGAACGCAGGAGAGGTTGGTCCGGCCTTCTGGACCCGGATGACCCTCTCGTTGATCGTTTTTTCATTGGTGGTTGTATTTCTTTTCCCCATTCTTGGAAGATGGTTTTTCAAGAAGTTTCATGATAGTACATCGCAATTTATTTTTGTGTTGACGATGATATTCCTTGGTGGGTTCCTTGCTGAACTGGCCGGAATTGAAGCTATCATCGGGGCTTTCCTTGCGGGACTTTCCATGAACAGGCTTATCCCACATGTCTCTTCATTGATGAACCGGATTGGCTTTGTAGGGAATGCGATATTTATCCCCATCTTCCTCATCAGTGTGGGGATGCTGATCGATTACCACGCCTTTATTACCGGATTTGAAACCCTTAAGGTGGCGGTGGTGATGACTCTGGTGGCCATTCTTGCCAAATTCCTGGCAGCTTGGGCTACGCAAAAGATATATGGCTACTCCAAGGCTGAGCGGATGCTTATTTTCGGACTTAGCAATGCCCAGGCCGCGGCTACGCTGGCTGCGATAATGGTAGGACATAGAGTGGGATTACTCGATGATAGTATTCTCAATGGTACTATCGTAATGATCCTTGTTACATGTACCATTGCCTCTTTTCGTGCCCAGAAGGGAGCAGTGGAAGTTTCTCTTACGGAAGGGATGGTAAAAGAGGAAGAGGGTAATCCGGACGAACGCATCCTTATCCCTGTGGCGAACAAAGATACCCTTAAAGATCTTATCGACCTGAGTTTGGTTATCAAATCAAAAGCAAATGACGCCAATCTTTATGCACTCAACATCATAAGGAGTAATGAATCTACTCCCGAGACAGAGAAGGCTTCTGAAAAACTGTTGGAAGAGGCTGTTGTACTGGGAGCTGGTGCCGATACGGTCATCCATCCCATAAAGCGATACGATATGAATATCCTTAATGGTATTCTTGGGGTGGTCAAAAAATATGTCATTACCGATATTGTGATGGGACTACATGTGAAACAGGAGATTACGGAGTCTTTTTTGGGTAATCTGGTGGAGGGAGTACTTGATAAATGTCAGTCCACACTGTTTGTCTACAAAGCCATGC
>JBAYRG010000114.1:0-8540 GCA_041676805.1 Proteiniphilum sp. | reverse complement strand
TTTTTAATTTTATTATGGATTGCTCCCATGTCATTAATAATGTAGCTAAAAAGTGTCCTTTTTGTAATCAATTGGATATGAAAAGTAGGTTTTACCCTCTCTTTAAATCACTTACCTTTGTTATCTCAAGATAATTGAGAAAGTGTAAAGTTATAAAAAAATATCTACAACTTAAACAAAACACTTATGAAAACATAGAAATTAAAAAGAATGAGTATTTTTGTACTGCTTAATATGGTACAATTACATAGCGCTTTTTTGGTCTTTTAGTCGAATCCGCAAAATTCTCACACGAGGCCGAAGAATGGAAGCGCCCTTAGCAATAAGAGCGTGGACATTGTTATATTCTCGTGTGGAGGCCCTTGCGGAGCCTGTAAAGAGAGATATCGACAATCGTCCGCGCCTCTTTTTTATATCCCCGCATATACTTTAGAGCAAATCGAATAAGATTGTAATACCTGATCAAAAGTGATCTTATTCCTTCACAGATAGAATACCTATTTTTCGCCGTACGATTGTCTAATACCGCACCGGGTTTCAGTTAACTGCAAACTCTCTTCTCACTTGGCCGGATTTCACCGGAAATACCTGTTTCATTTTTCAATAGACGCCGACAAGCATTTGCCGTTTGTGACGGTTCAGCTCGGCTGTCGGCCTGTAATTTTAATCACATGAATAAAACAATGAAAATCATTCAATTGCCCCGACGGGGCAGGGTAGGGCTATCCCTTACCATCCAGTTTATGGCTGTTTTTGTAGTATTGGGCACAGTCAACGGGTTTGCGGGCAACACCGTTCACAATCCGCATAACCTGCACACTCCCTTTGTCGCACAACAGCAGAGGAGAACGGATTCGGGAACGGTGACGGATACCAACGGCGAGGCGGTCATCGGTGCCAACGTAATGGAGAAAGGTACTACCAACGGTACCGTGACCGACAGCGACGGGCGTTTTTTGCTTACCATTGAAAGCGGGGGCGTGCTCCTGGTCTCCTATATCGGCTATCTGGGGCAGGAGATCAATACCGCCGGAAGGAGTTCTTTCGATATCGTGCTGCGGGAAGATAGCCGGTCGCTGGAAGAGGTGGTGGTCGTGGGGTATGGCACGCAGAAAAAGGTGAACCTGACGGGTGCGCTGGCTTCCGTCGGTCGGGACGAGGTGAAGCCGATTTCCTCAGCTAATTTGGTAACGGGTCTGGCGGGCAAGCTTCCGGGGCTGAAAGTGACCCAGCGGACGGGGAAGCCGGGTGGATATACCACTTCGTACGATATCCGTGGCTTCGGTGCTCCCCTGATCGTGGTGGACGGGATAGTCGGTGACGGGGCTGATTTCGCGCGGCTCGATCCCCATGACATCAAGAGTATTACCATACTGAAGGATGTTTTGGCAGCCGTTCAGAATCCATTTTTGGGTTTACCTCACTTCACACGATATGCAGGACATTTCTAATAGTGTTTATATTCAACCGGATAATCGGTGAAAATCCCTCTTTCTCTTTTTCGTTTCAAAAGAACATCGAATATTTATGGCATAAATAAATAGCATACAATCTATTTCAACTTTCTTACGGTTTTGCTTTGCATCAGCGATTTCATTTGTGTGATCGCTGTTTTGTTCAGATGGATAAGTCGTTCGTTCTGAGGAAGTCCTTGCCGGATAAGCAAGGCGTTGATACTTTCCATATTGCTCAAAACGACCAATTGTTCCAGTGTGGCATAATCGCGTATGTTCCCCTCTTTGCCGGGATTGGTGTCTCTCCATTCTTTCGCGGTCATTCCGAAAAGGGCGACGTTGAGCAAGTCTGCTTCCGAGGCATAGACCAGATTTACTTGTTTTTGGGTCACTTCTTGCGGTATCAGGTTCTCTTTGATGGCGTCGGTGTGGATGTGGTAATTTACTTTAGCCAATGTCCGCTGTAAATTCCATTCTAATTGAAGTCGGTCGTTTTCTTCGTTTTTGAGTCTTTTAAACTCTGTAATCAGGTACAGTTTAAATTCCGATGAAATCCATGAGGCAAACTCAAAAGCAATATCTGTATGCGCAAAAGTTCCGCCATACCGTCCTGATTTGGAAATAATACCTTTAGCATTAGTGCTTTCAATCCATCTTTGAGGTGAAAGTACGAAGTAGCTACTACCAGCTTCACTTTTAAACCTCTCGAATTCGAGAGGTTTAAAAGTGTTATTGTTCATCTTTTCCCATAGCCCCAAAAACTCTATCGTACTTCTCCCTCGCATCCAATTATTAATTACAGAAAAAGGTTCCATGGTATTTCTATAGCGAGCTATGTCAGTGAGCGAAATATAATCCTCTTTGTTGTCTCTATATAAAACAACCTCTACTCCTTGAACGGTTATCTTTTTATTCTTGGCCATTACATATTGTGTTTTAATATTTGACCGTTCTCTAACCCCTCTCGAATCCGGGATGGGTTGGGAATCGCTCTATTCTAATTCCACCGAATTCGGTGGAATTAAAAGTTGATGTGATTTAGGATTCCGTGCTTGGGTGGGGTCTCCATCATATCAACCAAAGCTTCCTTTTGATGCCCAATGTATGACGATAACGCCTAATGGCGCATTCGTTATGCATATTTTTCTTAGTCAACAACCCACAAAGAAGAATCAGTAATTATTTGAAGAGGGCTCTATTTGGATAATCTGTCCAGCGCTTTTTCAAGGTAGTTATTTACCTTTTCCTTCTCCAAAAGCATCCGTTCATATAATTGGTCTTTTTCCGAATAAACTTCTACTAACTTATCCAAAGGATTAAAAGTTAAAGATTGAGTATTGACATTCTTATTTTGAATACTATGGTCATAGAAGTAAGTACTTTCTCCCAGAAGAGAATCATCTATCATATTACGGATAAACTGTTCGTCTATCTCTAAAACTTTGGCGTATACTGCTATTGTATCATCATCAAGCTCCTGGCGTTTTTCCAATTGCGATACAGCTTGTTGAGAAATTTCTAATTCAATGGCGATTGCTTCCTGTTTAATGCCCTTGGCCTCCCTGAGTCGCTTTGCATTTCGACCTTGATGGACACTCTTTTTATCGTTTTCCAGATTATTCATAACTAACTCAAATTGAAATTTATAACAAAGATAATAGAAAATAGAAGAAGGTGATGATTTTAACTAAGAAGTAATACAACTTGTATGCCTCCTTGTACAACGCGCCTTACAATTGTAAGTTTTCTGCATACGCTTGTGCGAAATGTTTAAATAAAACGCAAATTTACATTATTTTTTTATTCATTTGCATTGTCAAATTAGAACTGTCTGTCAATAAAATAGATTTATAAAAGGTAAATTTATTCTTACCTTACGCTCACTAATCACGAGAAACAAAGTTACGAAAAGTATCTAAAACTTAAAACAAAATGTGTATGAAAACATAGAATTTAAAACGAATTATTATCTTTGTAGCGCATTTATGGCAGGAATAAGATTATCGCCTTCCAACAAACATTCACTGGCAGGATATATCTTCCTCCTCATAAATAAAGATACGAAATAATACAGCGCTTTTTTGGTCTTATTACCGAATCCGCAAAATTCAAATCAAGAGACCGAAGAATGGAAGCGCCCTTAGCAATAAGGGCGTGGACATTGTTTTATTCTCTTGGGAGGGCCCTTGCGGAGCCTGGTAGTAGGAATAACGACAATCGTCCGCGCCTCTTTTTTATATCCCCGCATATATACTAGAGCCATATCGAATAAGATTTTAGAAGACTGATTATTAAAACACTGGTTATCGGGAGTCTTATTCCTTCATCAAAAGAATATCTGTTTATTCTCCGCACGTACGATTGTCTAATACCGCACCGGGTTTCAGTTGCCTGAAAACTATATCTTCTCACCACCGGCATTGACCGGAATTACCAATTTTTGTTTTGTATAAATACCGACAGGGTATTTGCCGTTTGTAACGGATTAAACCAGTAAACATAATACATCATGATGTTGAAAAAATATTTTTTCAATCTAAGAATAGCTCGATAAATATTTGTGTAATCTATTTTTCATCTTGAAAATCATGAAATTATCAATCTTATTTGTTTAAAAAATCTTTAATAATAATGAAAACAAAAAGACGTCTCATTTTTATTTATTTGCAGATAATAGGTTTGTTCATAATGTCTTCTTCTATTTTGATTTCCTGTGATGATAAAAAAGAAGGCCAGGGTGGAGCAATTGAATACGACCCGTCCAAACCTGTGGAGTTAACAACGTTTCATCCTGATTCCGGGAGAATCAGTGAGTCAGTCATATTGCAAGGGAGCAATTTTGGCAATGATCCTTCATTGGTGAAAGTTTATTTTAATAAGAAAAGAGCCTCCGTCATTAAAACGGCAGGAGACCGTATGCTGGTTATGGTACCTCGCATGCCCGGCGACACATGTTCCGTATCGGTGGTAGTGGGGAATGATTCGGTGATTTATAACCAGAATTTTTATTATAGGATGTCGGTATCCGTCAGCGATGTCGTAGGAAACGGCACCCCGGCTTACCAGGGGGGAGCCTTATCTGAATCAACACTTCGTCCTGCCTATATATGCGTTGATAATGAAGGAAATATTTTTGTCTCTTCAAGAGAATCGGCAAATAACCAGTACGGCATTATCCGTATCAATGAAATGGAAGGATTGGTGACCTCCTTGATAATGGGAAATTCCGCTTTAATTATTCCGGATGCACTTTGTCCGGATAAAAAGACCGGTATTATCTATATCCCCTCGGAACACTCCATTACAGGGTTTTACACCTGCGACCCCAAGGAGTATTGGGCTCCGAGAATGAAGAATATCATATGGAGAAATCTGAATGGTCATGCTCTTCCCGTTAATCCGTGGAAACACTCTATGGGCTTTTGTGAATTGGACGGATGTGTGTATACCCGTTTTTATGACGGCCAGATTGTAAAGATCAATCCCAAAACCATGGATACGGATATCGTTTATATGACGGCGGCAGGAACAAGTGAAGGGGTAACCTTCGATCCTTTACATCCGGAGATGCTCTATCTTGCCGTCCGTTCAGGGAGTATGGCGGGGGGTATTTATAGCATGGATATCCGGGATCCAAGTTCTTTTAAGCGGTTGAATGCCGCCGGTTCGGGGCATAGGGACGGGGAGCTTTCGCAAGCCTTGTTCAATGCACCCTATCAGATTTATTTTGACCCTGACGGTAATCTTTATATTGCAGATAAAAGCAACCATTGCATACGTCGCATTCGTCCCGATCATATAGTGGAAACTGTGGTTGGTATTCCCGGGGTGGCAGGTTGGAAGAATGGGAGCAAAGAGGACGCTCTCTTCAATACTCCACGTGGGGTAGGCGTAGACGGTGAGGGGACAGTATATGTTGCTGATTACGGAAATTCTCGTGTAAGAAAATTGGCTATAGAATAATCCATTAGTATAATAAAAAATGAAAAGATATTTAATCGCCCTTATGTTGCTGGTGTGTTTCACGATTACGGCACAGGATAGGCAACAATTTATAATGGAAGGTACGGTTTTGGATGAAGCCGGAATTCCTGCTCCTGGAGCTAGTGTGTATCTCAAGGATAAAGTAGGTATCGGTACAAGCACCGATATAGATGGGAATTTTTCCATTAGAGCAAGGAAAAACGATGTTATCGTTGTCTCGTATATCGGTTACGAAAATGTGGAATATTTGGTAACCAACGAGGAGAAAAATTTGAAAATAAACCTGAGGCTATCTACCGAACAAATGGATGAAGTGGTGGTCGTTGCCCATGGCACCCAACGGAAAATTTCATCGGTAGCAGCAGTAACAACGGTAGATGTGAAAGATTTACAGACCCCCTCGGCTTCTATTGCCAATCTTCTAGGCGGTAAGGTCGCAGGCATTATCTCGATGCAGACCAGCGGTGAACCGGGAAAAAATATTTCCGAGTTCTGGGTGCGTGGAATCGGTACTTTTGGAGCAAGTAGCGGCGCACTTGTACTGATCGACGGGCTGGAAGGAGATATTAATTCTATTGATCCGGCAGATGTGGAAAGTTTCTCTGTCTTAAAGGATGCTTCGGCTACGGCAGTATATGGAGTAAGAGGAGCTAACGGCGTTGTATTGATAACCACCAAACGCGGTCAGGGAGGCAAATTAAATATTACAGCGCGTTCAAACTGGTCTCTCTCCCATCTTACCCGGATGCCAAAATACCTCGGGGCGTACGACTATGCGAAATTGGCGAATGAGGCCAATAAGGTTCGTGGAGATGCAGTATTGTATAGCCCGTTGGATATGGAAAAGATCGAATACAACCTGGATCCGGACCTTTACCCGGATGTCCTCTGGCAAGATGAGATATTGAATCCGAATTCATTCAAGCAGACTTATTACCTGAGCGCGCAAGGGGGGAGTCAGGTGGCACGTTATTTCTTAAGCGGCAGTATTTCAGATGAAACGGCGGCATATAAGCAAGATAAAAGTAGTGTTTACTCGTCGAACGTGGGATATAACACCTATAATTACCGTGCAAACATTGACATGAATCTTGGAGAGTCTACCGTGTTGTATTTCGGTACGGATGGATATCTGTCTATCCGGAATGACCCGGGCATCGCCAATACAGATTATTTGTGGTATGCCCAATCGCAACTCAATCCCCTGGCATTTCCAACCATATATTCAAACGGCATGTATCCTGCCGCCGGGAATAATGACCTTGCCTCGCCTTATGTCTTGCTGAATTATACCGGCAAATCATCCACACAGAACTATAAGGGAAAAACGACACTGGCCGTTAATCAAGACCTCTCCTACATTGTGGATGGGTTGAAATTCAAGCTACAAGGAGCTTATGATGTGCGAAATTATTTTTATGAGCGGCGATTCATCCAGCCCGCTCTTTATGAGGCTTTGGGACGTCACCACGATGGAAGTTTAATCATGCGCCAGAGTGTCGCGCCACAAGCCGCGAGTTACAACAAGACTACGGATCAATACCGTAAATATCATTTTGAAGGAACGTTGAACTATGATCGTTTGTTTTCGGATGACCACCGGGTTTCGGGACTTGTCTATTATTATATAAGCGATGAAAAATATACAAACAAATCCACATCGAGTCTGGCTGCTATCCCCGTACGATACCAGGGAATTTCAAGCCGGTTGACATATAGTTTCCGTGATACTTATATGATGGACTTTAATTTTGGATTCACTGGTTCCGAAAATTTTCAGCCGGGCAAACAATATGGCTTTTTTCCTTCCCTGGCATTAGGCTGGGTACCAACGAGCTATAAATTTATGAAGGAAAAAATGCCATGGGTGAATTTTTTTAAAATTAGAGGATCATATGGTACTGTTGGAAATGACCGGATTACTTCGCGGCGTTTTCCCTACCTGACAATGGTGGGATTAGGAAGCAGTGGCATTTGGGATGGTAATGCAGTGGAAACAATCAATGAAAGTTGGATTGGCGCGGATAATCTGAAATGGGAAAGAGCCATTAAAACCGATATCGGTATTGAGGGCCGCTTTTTTGATGATAAATTGCAATTTGTAGTTGATTTCTTTGATGATCAGCGAAATGGCATCTTTCAATCGAGAATGCAAATCCCGGACTATGTGGGACTTATTAATATGCCATACGGGAATGTTGGCCGGATGAAAAGTTTTGGGAGTGACGGCAATATCAGTTATACGCACGAGATCAATAAAGAAATGTCAGTTACCGTCAGGGGTAACTACACATTTTCAAACAGTAAAGTGCAGAATTGGGAAGAAGCCTATTTAGAATATCCCTATTTACAGAAATCGGGACTGCCCAACGGATATATATCCGGATACCAGTCACTGGGATTATTTAAAGATGAAGACGACGTCAAGTACAGTCCTTCGCAAGCAGCCTTGGGTAGCGGACAAATGCCGGGTGATATAAAATATAAGGATGTGAATGGGGATGGAAAGATTGACGCGACGGACAAGGTTCCACTATCGAATAATACATATCCATCCTTGATGTATGGGTTCGGCAGTGAATTCAGGTATAAGAATATTACCGTTGGCCTATTGTTTAAAGGTACCGGTAAAACCGATTTTTACTATGTGGGACAAGATGGGAATGGTATGGGATATGTTCCATTTTTCGACGGTAGGTCGGGCAATGTCCTGACCATCGCAAATAATCCTTCAAACAGATGGATACCAATGGAATATGCCGTTGAAAATGGAATTGATCCTCAATGGGCTGAAAATCCCAACGCCCGTTTTCCACGTTTACAGTACGGGAAAAATGCAAACAATTCAGTTTTGTCTGACTTTTGGAAGGGAGATGCCCGTTACTTAAGGTTGCAAGAACTCACCGTGAATTATAACTGGAAATCTGATATGTTACGTAAGATAGGTGTCGCTTCTGTCGACATGCAACTCGTCGGGAATAACATATTTGTTTTAGACAAGGTAAAGCTCTTCGATCCGGAACAAGCCAATAAGAATGGACGGGTATATCCAATTCCTTCGGTTTATTCAATTCAACTATATATAAATCTATAAAAGTAAAA
>JBAYRG010000113.1:0-8565 GCA_041676805.1 Proteiniphilum sp. | reverse complement strand
GATGCTCTGAACCAGCTGAGCTAAACGCCCGATTTCATTTAACATTCCGACCACCGCTGTGGAGGCTGCTTTCCTGAAAAGCGATGCAAAGATACGTCGATTTTATTTTCCTGCAAAACTTTTCACAAATATTTTTTATAAATATTTTCATGGGTCTATTATTATCCCTATTTTTGTAGCATGAAAAAGAGGGTAGTGGATACATTATCAAAATAATGTAGATTTTTCAAAATAACACAGGATCCAAATGATTATGGCGAATGTGCAGGAAGGTGATTTCCCGCCATTCAACAGATGCATGTTTTCGTTAAGAACTCGAGTGAACTATTACAATGAATTTAGACCAACTGACAGCTATTTCACCCGTCGACGGACGATACAGGGAGAAGACCGCAGCACTGAATGCGTTCTTCTCAGAGTATGCGCTTATCCGGTACCGGATACAGGTGGAGATCGACTACTTTATCTCTCTCTGTGAAGAGGGGATCCTTCCGTTAAGGGATGAAACCATCTTCGGACAACTAAGGGCGTTGTACCTCAATTTCAGTGAAGAGGATGCCCGACAGATCAAAGAGATTGAAAAAATCACCAATCACGACGTGAAGGCGGTAGAATATTTCCTGAAAGAGAAATTCGACGCGCTTCAGCTCTCGGATCACAAAGAATTTATTCATTTCGGATTGACATCGCAGGATATCAATAACACCGCCACTCCGATGATGTGGCGGGATGCCCTGCAGCAAACCTATATCCCCGAACTGGAAGAGCTGGTTTCCCAAATGGAGGGACTGGCCGATGAGTGGCGGGATATCCCCATGCTGGCGAGAACACACGGGCAGCCGGCATCGCCCACACGACTGGGAAAAGAGATGAAGGTCTTTACATACCGGTTGAACGGTCAGATCGAAGTACTGAAGAGGATCCCGGCGAAAGCGAAATTCGGCGGGGCGACCGGCAACTTCAACGCCCACCGCGTGGCTTATCCACAAACCGACTGGAAGCAGTTCGGCAATCGCTTCCTCCAGGAAAAACTAGGCCTGCAGCGGGAGGAATATACCACCCAGATATCCAATTACGACGCTTTCGCCGCATCGTTCGACGCGATGAAACGTATCCACACTATCCTGATCGATTTCACCAGGGATATATGGCAGTATATATCGATGGAGTATTTCAAGCAGAAGATCAAGGAAGGGGAAGTCGGCTCATCGGCCATGCCGCACAAGGTGAACCCTATCGACTTCGAAAATGCCGAAGGTAACCTGGGCATTGCCAACGCGTTGCTGGAACATCTGGCGGCAAAACTGCCCGTCTCACGGCTACAACGCGACCTTACCGATTCCACGGTAATCAGGAATATCGGTGTCCCCATGGCACATGGATTAATTGCGCTGAAAAGTACAACAAAAGGGCTTCATAAATTGTTATTAAACAGAGAGGCAATAGAAAGGGATCTTGAAAATAATTGGGCAGTGGTTGCCGAAGGGATCCAGACCATTTTGAGACGTGAAGGCTATCCGAAACCCTATGAAGCATTGAAAGCTTTGACACGAACCAACACGCGGATCACCCGGGAGAGTATTTCGGAATTTATTGATAATTTGGATGTGAATGAACAGGTGAAAAAAGAACTGAAAGAGATCACACCTCAAAATTATACAGGATTTTAAGAAAATATTCTCATTGCACAGACCGGACAACAAACAAGCTCATCTCCAGCCACAGCGACAACTATCCCGTTGTGAATGAGCGTAGAGACAGCTTATTTGATTTGCCAAGCACAAAAAACAGCTATAACGCTTGACATGGAGTAACAAAAAACCAGGGTAAAAATTAATTTTAGTTGAAAAGTAAATAATAATTGAAGAAATCCGCTTCCGGTCATATTAACCGGTCGGTAGAAATTTGAAAAAATGTGATTTAAAAAAGAAAAAACCGTGAGGTTTCATTATGTAATCAAAAAGTAAATACAACAATGACAACAAACAATGAAGAATCGCGCCCAAGACGGAGTTATCACAGCGCGAACAATGAGAGACACGCTTCGAACAGAAATTACGGCAATGAGCGGAGAACACAGCAAGATGGTTACTATTCGGACAGACCGTCCTATAACCAGGACCGCCCATCTTACAATTCCGACAGGTCTTCCTATCATCAGGACAGGCCGTCGTACAACCAAGATAGGCCGTCGTATAACCAGGAGAGATCGTCCTACAACCAGAACAGATCATCCTATAATCAGGATCGGCCGTATCATCAGGACAGACCGTCGTACAATCCGAACTACAACAGGGAGCCCCGTCAGGAAAATTATGGAGGAAACAGCGAAGGAGGCATGAGAAAACGTCGCCCCCGTGTAGGCGAACGTCCACAGTCTCCCCAAAGGGTTACCGGTGGCGGCGGTTATAACCGGAGCTGGGACAACCACCCCTCCAACGGTCCGGGCAGGCCAGGTCCGGGGCGGCCTGCGAAACCGGTGAAAAAGCTGAAAAAGAAAAAACCGTTCAAGCAAGTCAAGTACAAAGAGAATGCCGATCCCAACGCACCAATCCGTCTGAACAAATACCTGGCCAATGCGGGAGTTTGTTCCCGCCGGGAGGCTGATGAGTTTATCCAGGCCGGCGTGGTGAAAGTAAATGGAGAGGTGGTCACTGAACTGGGTACCAAGATCACCCGCGCCGATGAGGTGATGTTCCACAACCAGCTTGTACAGCTCGAAAGCAAGGTGTATGTATTACTGAATAAGCCGAAAGGTTTCGTGACCACGACCGATGATCCCGAGAATCGCAAGACGGTGATGGAGCTGGTAAAAAGTGCCGCTACCGAAAGGATTTATCCGGTGGGACGATTGGACAGGGCTACCACGGGCGTATTGCTGCTGACCAATGATGGTGACCTGGCGTCGAAATTAACACATCCGAAGTACGAAAAACGGAAAATCTACCAGGTGTGGCTCGACAAGCCGGTGGCGATGGAGCATATGCAAATGATTGCCGACGGTATTGAACTGGAGGACGGTGAAATCCATGCCGATGCCATCAGTTATGTGACGGAAGAAGACCTTACCCAGGTGGGGATTGAAATCCATTCCGGCCGGAACCGCATCATCCGCCGTATCTTCGAGAAATTGGGTTATAGGGTGATGAAGCTCGACAGGGTCTATTTCGCGGGATTGACCAAGAAAAAACTTTCACGCGGAAAATGGCGTTATCTCTCAGAACAAGAGGTGAACATGCTCCGGATGGGCGCATTCGATTGACAGTTTAATTACAGTACAAATAATAAAAATAATAATAATTCCTGTTCCCGCTTAATTTCATGCGGGAACAGGTTGGATATTTATAGGATCTCCAGCGAGAAAAGTGTAGTTATATCATATGAAACAACTAAAACGAACAAAAATTTCAGAAGCATTAAGGCTTACAAATTTCGGTGAGGAAGTCAATGTAAAAGGATGGGTGCGTACCCGCAGAGGAAACAAAAACGTGGGATTTGTCGCATTAAACGACGGATCTACCATTAATAATATTCAGATAGTCATAAATATATCTAATTTTGATGAAGAATTACTTCGACCTATCACCACGGGAGCCTGCATCAATGTGAATGGTGAGCTGGTGGAATCCCAGGGGCAAGGGCAGTCTGTTGAGATACGGGCCACCGGGATCGAGGTCTACGGATCCGCCGATCCCACCACCTATCCATTGCAGAAGAAAGGGCACTCATTGGAGTTCCTGCGTGAAATAGCCCATCTTCGGCCTCGCACCAACACCTTTGGCGCGATCTTCAGGATGAGGCACCATTTGTCGTATGCCATCCACAAATATTTTAACGACAGAGGGTTTTATTATTTTCATACGCCCATTATCACCGCATCCGACGCGGAAGGTGCCGGTTCCATGTTCGAGGTATCCACGTTGGAGATGGAGAATCCACCGCGCACCAAAGAGGGTAAGGTCGACTTTACCGAGGATTTCTTCGGCCGCCAGACAAACCTGACCGTTTCAGGACAGCTCGAAGGAGAGTTGGGAGCGATGGCACTGGGAGCAATTTATACTTTCGGCCCCACATTCCGCGCGGAAAACTCCAATACGCCCCGTCACCTGGCGGAGTTCTGGATGATCGAGCCGGAAATGGCTTTTTACGATATCAACGACAACATGGACCTGGCGGAAGATTTCCTGAAATATCTTATCCGTTATATGCTGGAACACTCCAGGGAAGATATTGAATTCCTTGCCAAGATGTATGATGAAGAGCTGACAGACCGTCTGAATTTCGTCATTGAGAACGATTTTGTCCGCCTGACCTATACAGAGGGGGTGAAGATATTGGAAGAGTCGGGACATAAGTTCGAGTTTCCTGTATATTGGGGAGCCGACCTGCAGTCGGAGCACGAACGTTACCTGGTGGAGAAACACTTCAAACGCCCGGTGATCCTGACCGATTATCCGAGGGAGATCAAATCGTTCTATATGAAGCAGAACGACGATGGCAAGACCGTCCGCGCGATGGATGTGCTCTTTCCGAAGATTGGCGAGATCATCGGCGGATCGGAACGTGAATCGGATTACGACAAGCTGATGCAAAGGGTGGAAGAGACTGGGATGCATACCGAGCCGATCTGGTGGTATCTCGAAACCCGCAAGTTCGGCACCGCCCCACACTCAGGATTCGGCCTCGGCTTTGAACGGTTGATGCTCTTTATCACCGGCATGGCCAATATCCGCGACGTGATCCCATTCCCGAGAACACCGAATAATGCTGACTTTTAGAAAGTGGAAAGGTTTTGGAGAGTGGAAGAGTGGAAGAGTGGGAGAGTAGGAGAGTGGGAGAAAGAGAGAATTAGAGTAAGATAATAGTTAAATGAAGAATATACGCAATTTTTGTATTATTGCACATATAGACCACGGCAAGAGTACGCTGGCCGACCGCCTGCTGGAGTTTACCAAGACCGTCGAGGGAAAAGACCTGCAGGCGCAGGTGCTCGACAGTATGGATCTGGAGAGGGAGCGCGGCATCACGATCAAGAGCCATGCGATACAGATGGATTATGAATATGAGGGTGAGAAGTACACTTTCAACCTGATCGATACGCCGGGGCATGTGGACTTCTCCTATGAAGTATCGCGCTCGATTGCCGCCTGCGAAGGCGCCCTGCTGGTGGTCGACGCGGCCCAGGGTATCCAGGCACAGACCATATCGAATGTATATATGGCTATCGAGCATGATTTGGAGATCATCCCTATCCTTAATAAAATCGATCTGGAGAGTGCCATGCCCGACGAGGTGGAAGACCAAATCGTGCAGTTGCTTGGCGTTCCCCGTGAAGATATCATCCGTGCAAGCGGAAAGACAGGGATCGGTATCGAAGAGATATTGGATGCCATCATCAAACGGGTGCCCGCTCCGCAAGGAGATCCGGACGCTCCGTTACAGGCATTGATCTTCGACTCGGTATTCAATTCCTTCCGTGGTATCATTGCTTACTTCAAGATTGTGAACGGTAGCCTGAGGAAAGGCGATATGGTGAAATTCATCAATACCGGCAAGGAGTATGACGCCGACGAGGTAGGTATCCTTCGTCTCAATATGGTGCCGAAAGAGGAAGTGAATTGCGGCGATGTAGGCTATATCATCTCCGGCATCAAGACCTCCAAAGAGGTAAAAGTAGGTGATACCATCACTCATGTGAAGCGTCCCGCCTCCAAAGCGATCGAAGGATTTGAAGAGGTGAAGCCGATGGTTTTTGCCGGTGTATATCCTATCGACAGTGAAGATTTTGAGAACCTGCGCGCATCCCTCGAGAAGTTGCAACTCAACGACGCCTCGCTCACTTTCCAGCCCGAATCATCTGTCGCCCTGGGCTTCGGCTTCCGGTGCGGTTTCCTCGGATTGCTCCATATGGAGATTGTCCAGGAGCGGTTGGAGCGGGAATTCAATATGGATGTGATCACAACCGTGCCTAACGTATCTTACAAGGTATATGACAAGAAAGGGAACATGAAGGAGGTGCACAACCCCGGAGGATTGCCCGATATCACACTGATCGAAAGCATCGAGGAGCCTTTTATCCGTGCTTCGGTCATCACCAATACCACTTACATCGGCCCCATCATGACCCTTTGCCTCGGTAAGCGGGGTATCCTGATCAAGCAGGAATATGTATCGGGGGACAGGGTGGAGATCATCTATGACCTGCCGCTGGGCGAGATTGTGATCGATTTTTACGACAAGTTGAAAAGCATATCGAAAGGATATGCCTCGTTCGATTATCACATTCATGATTACCGTCCATCGAAGCTGGTAAAACTGGATATCCTTTTGAACGGCGAGCAGGTGGATGCCCTTTCCACGCTTACCCATATCGATAACGCGCAAAGCTTTGGCCGGAGGATGTGTGAGAAACTGAAGGAACTAATCCCGCGCCAGCAGTTCGATATCGCCATCCAGGCAGCGATCGGTGCGAAGATCGTCGCACGCGAAACAGTGAAAGCTGTCCGGAAAGATGTGACCGCTAAATGTTATGGAGGTGATATTTCCCGTAAACGCAAGCTGCTCGAAAAGCAGAAAGAGGGGAAGAAACGAATGAAACAGGTCGGCAATGTGGAGGTGCCGCAGAAAGCGTTCCTGGCGGTGCTGAAGCTGGACTAGGTTGATTTGTCGATTCACTGATTTGTTGATAGGGGAAACGGTAAATCATTTGTAACAATGAGAATTTTTCATTTTTAATTTAAAAGTATGAAAGTAAAACTTTTACTGCCGGTATTGTTCCTATTGGGAAGCATATCGTTGGCCAACGCGCAATATGTGAATGATAAACCCATCAGCGAACTGGATGTTGATTATCTCCGTATCTGGTCGGATTCGGGACCGTTATTGAGTTCGAAGATCACCGTAAGGGTCGACTACGGACAGGGTGGGCGTATCCCCCAGATTACTGATAACCGCCGCAGGGTTGTCTCTTTCAACAGTATGATCTCGGTACTGAATATGCTCAGCAAAGAGGGCTTTGAATTGGTTGAGGTGGTGCGCGACTCGAAAGACGAAACCGAAGTCTTTTACCTCAAACGCAAAAAACAAGCCACAATATCATCCGCGGACACAATAGAATGGGGTTCTTCCGATGAATAAAAAAGAAAGGCACGCCAATTATTATTTGGAATGCCTCTCTTGTCAAAATAATAAATAATAGAGATTAGATTGATTAAGGAATAAGATAATTGGTAATCAGATATCTAAAATCTTATTCGATATAAACTCTAATACAGTGAGTTTAGAAAGTCTACTGGGGTGCTCTATATTCTCAACAAAAACAGTCCGGTAGATCAATTAAAATTTGCATTAAAGAAAACTCCGGCAGGATAACGGGTGTAGTCTTTAAAAGAGCCGGTTATCCTGGGTTCGTCTCCGCTAAAATCAAACTCTGTAATACTATTGATTTTATAATCCTGACTGTAACCCTTTATAGTATTTATATACACTTTACCGGTTATCGGGTGCACCGCCACGGTATTATACACGATATTCGCATTCTCCACCATCTCTTTGGCATCTACCATCAATTTTGTCTCGCCTGTAGTAAAAACATGGCGATATATTTTCGTACTCAGTCCACCATGGTAAAGTGTGTCACCTTTGGCTGTTATACCGGGAGCCGCCGCTACACCCGCACTAACGGTACCTACGGTTATTTCATTTGCCTTTATGAGAGAATAGTCCGCACTATTTATTTTTGATATTTTATGGGGACTACCTGTCGTTGCCACCCAAATGTTACCGTCTTCTGCCCTTAACACCCCGCTAACGGCCGCATCCAGTGTGATAGTATGTGCTATTTCTTTCCTGTCTGCTTCAAATACCAATATTTTTTTGGATGCAGGGACAAACACCTTATTGTCTGCCACTGCCATGGTATTCTTTAATGCACCATTTGTTCCGGTTATAAATGTCAACTCCTTTGTTGTGCTGTTAAAAACAGACACACCTCTATTGTCCCTGATAAAGATATTATTCTCATTCAAGACCGCAACATGAGTAGGGGCAAGCAATGTTGCGAGTTCCGAGTCGTAACTGGCTTCTTTTTTCAATGTCTGGGCATTGGCTACAAGCAATCTTCCGTCAGTACTTTCTTTACTGTTCTGAGAAATCACATACATTTTCCCCTCTTTGATAAACAGGTCTTGCGGACAATTTCCCGGTGCCCTCCCGTTTACATTATAATAAACTTGTCCAAGCGCTAATTTGTCGGATGTAATATATATCATTGAACCATCTTCACCTCCCCATACGCTACCTTCATTTACGATATATATTCCCAGGGGATTGGCAAAGTCAATCTCCTTATAACTAATTTTGGCGATGGCCATAAAAACCATGCCGTTTTTATCCAATCCGCGTAATACGATCTTGTTCGTACCTTCGGTGGGGGTTGGAGAAGCGGTCACCTCCACATATTTTTCCTCTTCTACAAGGTCTACCGTCCATCCTCCGGGTTTCTCAATCACTTCCAACGAACCGATATTCGCTGATTTGTAATACAGTTTTTTCTGTGTGCCCGGT
>JBAYRG010000112.1:0-8724 GCA_041676805.1 Proteiniphilum sp. | reverse complement strand
TATTAATGGAAAATTAGCTCTATCAGTTGATATTTGTCTCCTATTTTTATTTCTACTATTATACTTCCTATTTATCATTCATTATGAATCAGCATCGCTCAATAAGATTTTTCATCTTGTTCTTCCTTCACTGCTCTCTATCACAATCTCTCTGCTAAATTGAACCATCTTACCATCAATGGTAACACCCTCTCCCACCACCCGATAGGTTGTGGGACTGTCTGCCGAATAGAATTCAATCACTGCTTCCCCCGACGGTGAGAATTGCACACCGGGATTCCAGTAAATGGTGGTGCGCAAGTCGGGGATGGGAGATTCAAGTTGTGCTTTGGTCTCATACTTCGGTGAATATAATTCTGCTGCCATTTGATACCCCAACGGCCTGATCCTGTCAATATTAATGGATTTGGACCTTTGGTAGGTGCTACCTCTGGTTGTAATTACCAGCGCCCCACTTGTTTCAGGATAATACCCGAACATGGAGGTATGCTCTTTTATCACAAACAGATTATCTATATCATTCACATCCATCGACAAAACATCGAAACTGATATAGGGTATATCGTCTATCACAAACAGTACCGGCATATCGGACCGGGTAGTTGTTATTCTCTCTCCTCCTCTCACAACAACACCCTCGGTAGCCAATAATACAGCAAGCATATTACTCAAATTTCTTTTCTGTATATCTTCAGCTGTCGTCAGGCCAGACGAAGATATGGGCGAGTAATAAACCGATTCTTTGTGATTTTTCACACCTTGAGCCGTGATTGTCACCTCTTCGAGCATGATGGTGCGCATGCCATATTTTTGTGAATATTCTTCATTAGCATGCTTCAGGTAAGAATCAATATCAGAATTGTCCTTATTGCCGCCCGCTTTCTGCAATTGCCTCCTTGCCGGTAAAGTGGCAAGATCATAATCAGGATAGATGATCTCATCGAGATAAATGAAATTGCCCGCCCTATCCCTCCTGTCAAGCGACTGTACGGTGATCTCAGTACCTTCAGGAAATTCAACTTTGAATATGAAACATCCCTTTTCGTCCGCAGCAGTAGTTTCGATACTGGACAACGTGTCCAGCGTGGCATAAAGGCTGATTTTCCCTTCATCCATGCTCCGAAAAAACTTCGCCTCCGCTTTGCCGCTTATCTCCTGAAACTGTTCCGGCAGGATTTCGGGATTCTCAATTCTCCCTTTCAACACCCCCGGGATATCATATCTTCTCCACCCCTGTGTCAGCAGTAGCACATCGAGTGCGGTGAGATCCTCTCTCTTACCCGTAAAATAACTCGCGGGCGATTCAACATAGCCTTTCAATTCAGAAGAGAGCAGCAGGGTAGACACAAGACTATTCGCCGTATCCGGGACAACCACATTTTTATCGACAACCGAAACGGCAATATTGTTATGAGTCGACTTCATGCCGGTTTCGGCCAGTTGAAGCTTGAGAGTTACAAGCTCCCGGCGCTTATATGCAGGTGCCGATAAATTGGTTTCCAGGGTAGCAAAATCCTCCCCGTTAATATTGAAAACAAGCCGTTCACTGATGATATTATAATTGGCATCGAGCAATAGGATACTTGAAATGCCCGACGGAAAAAAATCCGCAGAAAAAGTGTAATTACCAGATTCAGAAGAGCAAGGCTCATGATGCAAAACTATCCCCTTGTGATGAATCACCAGCGAGAGGGAATCAACCCGGGCTGATTCACCCTTCAGAATATGTACCAAGAAATGGTTACGCAAATGCTTCACGTTAACGCCCACTGCACGAGCATCAGATACCGGCAGGTCAAACCGCCGGGTATCTCCATTTCCTGTCATACATACAGCGTAATATTTTTCTCCATCCTCGGGAATAAAATTAAAAAAGCCCATCCCCAACTTAAGAGATTGGAATTGTACGATCTCTTTGTCTTTAGAACTGTAGATTGTTCCCGAAACATCTTCACTTAACCCCGAAGGGTTGACGGCCTTGAAGCCCACCCGACAAGTCTGCCCCGGGACAAGCCAGCCTCCCTCGGGATGGAACGAAACATCAAAATCACCTGCAGGATAAGGTATCGGATAATACCGGTTATATTTCCGCCCCTTATGGATGACGCTCAAAAGCAGGCTCCTGTTACTCTTTTCGGTAAGAGAAAATCTTTCCCGAAAATCGGGCCTGTTTTTCGGGCTGACTGTCTTTATTGGACCATCCGCCATTCTGAGGGTAACAATCTCGGGGATAATAGTATCCCCGTTCATCCGTTCAATAAATTTGAAACTCATATCTACCTCCTTTTCCAAGAGGAAGAACTCCGGCAACGGTTCGATTTGCAGGGAGTAGGGATCGAGCACATTCACTGTTTTCCTGATGAATGCTTCGTTCCCCCGATTCTGCATATATCGGGTATAGGCCCTTATCGTGTAGCTTCCCTCGGGTAGTTCCTGGTCCAAATCCAGGTATCCCGCATACACTCCGGTGCTGTCATGACGAATCTTAACCCGTTTAACCAGTTCATCGAAGGGATTAAAAAGTTCCACATAAACATATCTGCTCATGAATACAGGCTGGTTGTTTAATGCATCCACCAAATGGCTCCGTAGCCAGATCCGTTCTCCCGACAGGTAATCAGCCTTGTCCGTCTGGAGATATATCTTTTCATGAGGAAAATAAGTCAACTGCTCAGTAAACCGCTTTACGACAGTATCCACAACCATTTCGCTATTCTGGGCCAAAAGAGTCCCCCCTAAATAGAAAAAAGAAATAATTAAAAGGATCTTTCTCATAACAAACGAATTAACAGTTTACTTGGATCTTAGTTAGTTGGAGATCAATTACAAATAATTGATATTCATGATAAAAAAATATTTGTAAAAGACAGAAATAAATTGCTATTTGACTCCATGTTTCACGCAAAATACCACTCAAATAACGCCACAACCGCCTTCATACGGCAAACAATCCTGTTCCTTGGCGACTTGCCCAAATAGCATTATAGGAGATATCATTATGGTGAAAAATAGTAATACTTTTTTCATATTCAACCCGTTTTATGATTTTTGTAATCGGTTGCCTGATTCAATGAACCTGGAGCGGACAACCTTTAATCTATTAGTTTTCGATTATGAACTCTTCGCACCCATATAGGACTTACTTATAAGGAGGAAATGTACGATCACATTCCAAATAAACCTGTACTCTAGAATACTCAGGTAAAATCAGTTCTCCGCCATTAAGAATAAATTCTTTGAAAACTTTCAAAAAGTCTAATTTTGTAATCCATGGAGTCATGATGGACACCATCGGATGCTTAAAGTCATAATGAAGCCGGGCTTCCGCATATTCCGATTCATCTCCTTTTGCCAACTCAGCATCCACACACTCCATATATAATTCTTTTTCAAGTATCATCTTACGAATAAAATCACGATACTCTTTGCGTGCATCATCAATCGTATAATTGAAATTTTCAAAAAAACTATTTATTTCTTCCTCTGACATCCACTCTATGGGTTGTAAATCTTCTACCTTTTTTATTGTGTCAGATATTGAGTCTTTACGTTCTTCAGGATACAACGGGAAGCCCTTTATGGCCTTAAAATAGTGGTTTAACATACTGGAATTCCCATTTTTGATAAATAACATACTCCCTTTTTTACTTCTTTCCCTGTATATATATCGAACAATTTCATAATTATCTCTATATATGAATATTTTGAAAATATCTTCCAAGGTCTTCTCACAATCCGATTTTACTTCCGTTTGGGAATAAATACAAGCAAGGGAAATAAGAAATAGGTGAAAGATAATAATCGTTTTTTTCATTGTTCTCGATAATAGTTAATAGTTTCGGTCTTATAACACGAATATTTTTCACAGTCCGGGTCATAAGTCCATTAACGATATTCTGTGAGTTAAGCCAGTTTTCCATAATATATTGAAAATCTATTTCAATTACATAATTTTATCAAAAGTGGAGTGTAATTCCTCTCTATAATCCTTTTTTACGAAAAAGCATCCTCGAAAAACGTCAACACATGGACAAGTTACTGCAAAATAACGGGCAAATGCTCCCCCACGACGTCTTTTGAGGAGAACATTTCGCGAATAAACACCGAAAACAATTCGAATCACATATCTTTGTAATCTATTCAAATACAGAGTATTTTGAAAATAATACGGTAAATAAATGTATTATCCTGAAGATATATTAGGCTAAAGACTCAAAATAATATCATAATAAACAAAATGCAAAGGTCAAGAAGAAGTTTTCTAAAAACGGCCACCGCTTCATCGTTGCTGTTAGGAACGAGTGGCGTATTATCCGGATCTTTGGTTACGGGATGCAGTAAAGATATCTACCCTAAAAAAAGCGCCGATGCCACATCGGTATATTATGACCGGGAGATTACTACCATCTGCAAGGCAGACAAGCATTTTCCCCGTCATAGCGAAGCATCGATTATTGAGCTCAACAACTCTTCTCTTCTTTTAGCATGGATGCGCTTTGAGTCCAGTCGTTTTGGATCCGGCGACCAAGCACCAAGTACAATTGCGATGATGAATTCATCAGACGGTGGCAGCACTTGGGATAACCTTCGCATTGCCGCAGAAAGGCACAAAGACAGTGTAAATGTCTACAGTCCAAACTTCTTACGTCTAAAAAACGGAGAAATATTGCTCTGTTATATGATGTACGACCAGTTAGAGAGTGGTCAACCCAAACTGGCTACCGCATATATGATCCATTCGAATGACGAGGGAAAAACCTTCGGATCGTCAAAAATAATCTGGCAGAAGGATCAGTTCGCAATGTCTAATTCGTGTATCAAACGCCTCTCTTCCGGTCGTGTAATCTTGCCGGTAACATATTCGGAAGGAGGGCTATGGAGCAAAGAAGAAAAAATACATGTGCGTGTACTTTACTCTGATGATGACTGCCACAGCTGGACTTTCGGACAACAGAATATATCCTTGCCAATGCGCGGTGCAATGGAGCCATTTGTGGCAGAATTGGCTGATGGACGACTAATAATGGTAATGCGTAGCCAACTCGGCTCCCTGTTTAAATCTTATTCTATGGATCAAGGAGAAAGCTGGAGTTTACCACAAACAACCGGACTTTCAATACCTGAATCCTGTCCGTATGTCACTGAAATTCCCAATAGTGATAAGATTATGGTTATCTGGAATAACGCCGAATACAATATGCATTGGTCCAGCCATTACGGCAAACGAAGTCCACTCACTGCGGCTATTTCTGCTGATGGAGGCGTAACCTTTGCTGATTTTTGGGATATTGAAACTGACCCTACAATAGGATTCTCCAATCCGGGAATCACATGGACACGAGACGGTCTATGCTTGCTCACTTATTGGGCAATCCCATATAACGAACAGTGGAGGTTTACAGGCTTATGCGACCTGCGTCTGGCACGTTTCCGGGTACGAACTTGATCCTTGTAAATTCCTCCTTCTATTAAAAACTATAACACATATGGTTTATGGGATATTAAAAAAACCTAAAAAAATAGGACTAACAAAATTGTAATTATGAAACGAGCATGATAATCATTGTCACACAAAAACATGATTAAAAGCGAGTTCCATATGACACCATTGAATATAAATAATTTTAGTCGTATGAATAAAATTAAAGACTCATTTCTATTCTCTCCGTTGATCATTGTAAGTCTAATCTGTTTTTCATGCCAATCCAAATCTGCAAATGAGGCTACCCTTCAACAAGGATTAGTAGGATATTGGAAGTTATCGAAAGATATATTGGATTATTCCGGGAACAAGCTTCCTACTAAAGAGAAGAAAGCAGATAATATGAATTATGAGGATGATAACGATAATCCCAAAGAAAGAAAACGATGGATTGAAGTCAATGCATCTCCTAAATTACAATTTGCTGATAAAGATTTTACCATTACAGCATGGGTAAATCTTTCCGAAAATAATGTAACGGGAGATATTCTCAGTCAATACGACATAAGTAAACGAAAAGGATTTCACCTCAGTGTAAAAACCAATCCCTCCCCCAGTGGAGTGGCGAACTCCAGCCAGTTAAGTTTTGGAATTGATGACAACATATCCATGCAATGGGAAGACTGTGGGAGACCGGGGAATGCTTTGATGGCATACGGGCTAACCGAATATAAAGGGATCCTGTATGCCGGAACCTGTGAGCCAAGGTTGGGAGATGCAGGACATGTGTACCGGTATGATTCTTCCAATCAAGCCTGGATTGATTGCGGAAGCCCTGATCAGTCGAATTCTGTTATCGCCCTCACTGAATATGAAGGAAAACTCTATGCCGGGACCGGGAAATACCGGGTGGCAGGGTCTTCGCTACCTGAATCTGAGAACACTACTTTGGGAGGAAGAATCTTTCGGCTGGAAGAGCCAAACAACTGGGTTGATTGCGGTAGATTGCCCGATGTGGAGTCAATCGCCTCATTGGTAGTCTACAACGGAGCGTTATACGCAAGTTCTTTATACTCACCCGGTTTCTTCAAGTATGACAAAAATGACCAGTGGTTGGACTGTGGAGTACCGGATGGTAAACGGGTTGTCAGTTTTGGTGTCTTCGATGGATATCTGTTTGCCACAAGTTATGATGTGGGAAATGTTTACCGGTATGATGGTAGTGAATGGATAGATTGCGGACAGGTGGGGGATAATACCCAATGCTACGGATTTTCAACGTATCAGGGAGAGCTTCATGTTTCAACCTGGCGGAGTGGCAGAGTATTCGCATATGAGGGTATAAATAACTGGAGGGACGTCGGGCGACTTGGTAATGAACTGGAAGTAATGGGGTTAATTACCCACAACGGGCAACTATTGGGAGGAACACTACCTTTAGCCGAAGCCTATGTATATGAAGGTGATACTATCTGGAGAAGGATGGATCAGTTGGATAAGACCGAAAACGTAATATATCGCCGGGCATGGACTATGGCGGAACACAATGGAAAAGTGTACTGTAGCACCCTCCCTTCCGGTCATATTTATTCGTATGAAGCCGGAAAATCAGTGACCTGGGATAAATCTTTTCCCGCCGGATGGCATCATATCGTAGTCTCAAAATCAATTAATAGCCTCAAATTATATGTTGATGGAGAATTGGTGAATGAAACGATGATACCTGATTCTTTAATTTTTAACTTGGAGTCTACCGCACCCTTAAAAATTGGTTTTGGACAGAACGATATTTTTAAAGGTCAGATAAAAGAAGTGCGTTTATACAATAGGATGTTGAAAGAGGAAGAAATTGAATCATTGACAATATCTTTACAGACTGTTGCTAATTCCTTGAAGACACCTAAAGGATTTCTAGTCGAGAAATTCCAAACCTCACCTCTAACTACACATCGAAAAATAGTCGTGTAATCTTACCGATAACATATTTGGAAGGAGGACTATGGAGCAAAGACGAAAAGATACATGTATGTTTATTTTATTCTGATAATGACTGCCGGGCCTGGACTTCCGGTTTAAAAATATTCACTTGGGATCTATCCTGCCGGTATTTCTCACCTCGAATGCGATCAACACATTGGCATACAACTTCGAAATTACAGAGATTACCACTGTGGATGAAGATATGAAAGTGTTGTTTAAGTGTGAAAATTAAGGATAAAATTATTTGTATAAATGATTGGTTTTTTGTAAATTTGAGACATGAGAGGGGAAAAGGATACTGAGCTTGACTTTGAAATTGATAAACTTACCGCCTCGATAGAGAATGTGATATCGGGAGAAATGTTCGATACACAGGTTTCAGAAGTTACAGAAATCAAATATCTCAAAAAAAATGAGTGGGTGTTTGATTGGCGTAAAGAAGTTCAAGATAGCTCCAGGATAGTTTTTAAACTTACAATAATAAGTAATCCTGATATTATTCAAGGACTTATAAGTCTAACGGACAAAGGAGATCATATATTTATGAATTTGATAGAAAGCGCTAAGTTCAACAAAGGGAAAAAGAAACTTTATTGTGGTGTTGCAGGGAATCTCGTTGCTTTTGCCTGTAAAACCTCGTTTGAAAGAAATTATGATGGAGTAGTCTCCTTTGTTGCAAAAGTTCAACTTATTGAACATTACACACAAACTTTGGGTGCAAAATTATTTGCAGGCAACAGGATGTTTATAGATACAAAGGAAGCATACATTTTGACAACAAGATATTTTAAAGAATTCAAGCTATGATAAATTTCAAAAAAATGGATGAAAAAGACTTTATCTTTGTTAGTAAGCCGTTGAGCAAAGAAGAGGATAAAGCCTTTAGTGATTTTCTGAAAAATCGCGGTAAAAAAACTGTGCAAAAAGGGAATATGAGCAAATTTAAAAAGCTATCGATCTGAAAATATGAGTTATGACAAGTAATTAGTTCTAAGAAGTAAGTGACGCGTAATAAATATAGTTACAAAATTGCGGGATTTTCTCTCAAGAAAGAATAACAAACAACCTTCCACTTAAAACAACGTCTTTTGAGGGTGATTTTTCGCAAAATACCATAAGAGACAATAGCAATTATATACCTTTGCAATTTAGTCAAATACGATGCGTTTGTAAATATCGCATAGTAAGTAAATGCTTTGTTTTGAAAAAACATCTGTTAATGAAAAAAATAGTGGGACAAAAAAAGACTCATCAGCACGCGACTCATGACAACATATCTCCATTTTCTCTATAAATATAAAACGATAATACAACATAATAGT
>JBAYRG010000111.1:0-8767 GCA_041676805.1 Proteiniphilum sp. | reverse complement strand
GCATCCGCCCCACGGGCGTTGAACGCCTGCGTGTTGATAATCATCACGCTAATCCTACTGTCCGAAGCGAAGTTCTCTATATCCTGCGGGCTACTCGAATTGTAGATAAATGGCGCGATCTTATGCCCGTACAACTCCTGAAAATGGTCTTGGGCTACTTCGAACGATTTGTACACCCCTTCACGGATAGCCACCTGCTTGGCTTTCCGTATAATCTCCTTGCTTCGTTCAAGCGTAAAGCGGTTTGTCTTTAACGGCTACCCCTCGAAACAATCGACCACCGCCTTTACCGCATCTATCTGGAATTGTTGTTCTTTGAATTGTAACTTCATGATTTTCTCTTATTCTTTACCCAACAAAGATAATATCCGTTTACCTGACTCTGTAATTTTATAAGTTTGATTTCTATCTTTTGGATTTTCTGGAATAGTGTAATTAATCCATCCAATTTCAAGTAGAGGATCTAAATGCCTCTTTTTATTTTTTGATTGATTACTAAGATCTATTTGTTTCAGGATTTCCCCTTTACTATATGCCTTCTCATTCAAAAAAATCAAAATATCTCTAACATAGGGAGTTAATCCTTTAATCAACCTATTTACTTGGGCACTTACTTGGACACTTACTTGGGCACTTACTTGGTTACTTACTTGGTTACTTACTTGGTTACTTACTTGGTCGTTAACTTGGTCGTTAGCTTGGTTACTTCCTTGGTTAGCGTAACGAATCAAATCCTCCAAGGAATTAAATATCAAATTATTATCCAACACATTCGGTTTTGCAAAACTTTTATCTGCCAATTCATGTGCCGGAATTGTTGTAATAATATAACCGCCACCCCAGTTGTGAAAGTCATTTGCAAAGGCACACATCGTATGAATGGTATCTTCCGGATTCCATCCCTCTTTAAACTCTATCCGTTCCCACTCGATAGTGTTTCCTTTTATCAAATTATCAATATTGACCGGTAAAGCCATATTATATCACTTTCATCTCCGTTTCCGGACTTAATTGTTTGAGTAATTGCTGTACGTTGATTTTTGCTGTATCGTCCACAAATCTTGACTACATCCACATAAAACTGTTGTTCTTTGAATTGAAGTTTCATCATATTTCACTATTATCCCGCCAAGCATTCCAATTTCTCTATCCACCCTCTAAAATGGGCGCATCTCTCTTTCAAACGAGGGATACCGACTTTATTTGTTACAAGCTCACCCGATTTAGGTTTATCGTAATGGTGTTTTGACTCAAAAGCCTTCATTATTCTTTTAGAAGGAGCAGACAAAGGATTATTGTTAATTTTCTCAGGGTTTGCGCCATAGTGATCCAATATTTCTCCTAACTTTTCTATTTCCTTCACCATGTCTGGATAATCGATCAATAGGTGCTCTAATCCACAAAACACCAAAGCTTCAAACTCATGCAATTGAATGTATGGGATAAAACGACCAAAATTTATATCCTTTCCAAATTCTTCCTCGAACAGTTGAACCGAATCATAGCAATCTCTTTTTTTATTTGCAGCTTCATAGCCTGGAAAGTCATCTGGAAGTGCATATAAATCAAACATAGTTGTAAAATAATGCGTTTCGTATGTTTTCTTACTATGTTGTTTTATCCAAAGAGATAAATCAGTACTTGCCCGTTTATAACTAATCATTCCTCCACGAATATTTTTCTTTCTGTTGGTCACCAAGATTTGTGTTTTAACCACTATCTCCAATTCTTTCAAGTAAGGCTTCAACACATTTTGGGCAAAGCGATCTTCCGTCGGCCCTTCACACAATATATTTAAAATTGTCTGGCTCATTATGGTCTTCCTCCTAATACATTTTTATCCCACAATTCGCTGAGAGAATAATTCTCCAACCAATCCTGTAGTTCCTCTTCGTTCAGTTTTCGGGCTATCGTCGATTCATTTTCCTCATCTCGTTCAATTATTGCAATCTGATTTACTTCAAATTCGTCAACTAAACCAGGCGATTGCGTAGCAATAACGACTTGTGTATTCATAGAGGCCTCCTTAATCATCTGTGCCAATTGGGTAATAGCATAGGGATGTAAACCTAATTCCGGTTCATCAATGATAATCACATTTGGCATTGTTTTTTTGGGCTGCAACAATAAGGTTGCTAAGGCTATAAAACGGATTGTTCCATCTGAGAACTGTTCCGGAAGCATCACATAATCATTGGGAGATATGTCCGTCCACCGAAGCATTACATAACCTTTTTCATTCGGCACAAGATAAAAGTCTTTAAATTGTGGTACAATTTGACGGATATAACTAACTATACGCTGGTAGTTAGTCGGGTAATTTATTTTCAAAGAATAAAGAAATGAAGCCAGATTATTACCCTCTGCCTGCAAATATTCAGAAAACTCAGTCCTCGAAGATTGTCTGATAGGGCTTTCGGGTGAAGAATCATGAAACTGATACACCTTACAGTTAGTTAAAATACGACGAATTACCTTTACCGTTTGAGTTTGACTGTTTGTTAAAGCCGACTCCTTAAAGTCAGAAGGTAACACAATGCTTTGAGATTCACCTCGATTTTTTGCTCCCCACTCAATCTGTTCGGAGTTTATTATCAGCCTGTCAGGAGCCGCATGAGTAAGTAGAAAGGAGTAATTATCAAAATGTGTATTACTTTCGAAAAAAAGCTCTCCCTTGATCATTGAAGTATGCTTTGCCCCATAGTTAAGGAAGACTTGACTCGTGCCGGCTCTTTCTACAAATAGTTGAAAACTACCCGACATCATAAAGTTCAGCATCTTAAAGAAACTGATAATATTACTCTTACCAGAACCATTTGCACCAAGCCAAACATTGATATCCCCAAGTTCTATCGTCATTGGATTTTTTGAGGATATAGATTTAAAACCACTTATCGTGACTCTCTTCAATTTCATTGTATTTTTTGTTCCCATAATTTATATCACTTTCATTTCGGTTTCCGGACTTAGTTGCTTGAGTAATTGTTGTACGTTGATTTTCGCTGTGTCGTCCATAAATCCGTTATCCCGAAAAACCACCCGCATCGGTTTTTCTTTTGCAATCTCTTTCGCGAAAGCCTCGTCAATCTCTTTGTCGAAGCAGGCAAAAAGTGAATCCTGCGCCACCTTGAACACCTGTTTTCCGGAGATAGTTACCTGTTCTATTTTATAAGAAAGTGGAAGTCCCCAGTCGAGCATGACTTGTGCCAACAAGTCATCAGGCGTACAGTAAACTTCGAAACATCCCCGGGATTATTTTACCGCTTATTTAAACAAAAGCGGTACGATCACTGGTGAGTTATATCCGATTTACAAAGCACTGAAAGAATATTAAGTAGCCAGAAAAATATCCGAGTTAAAGCCGTGTACTTACATCTTTTTTATCTGCTCTTATTACTCACAAAAATAAGACATTATACCCAAACCTGCAAGATTTGGCACCTTACAAATGCATATAAAGAGAATAACCTTTTGGTCATCCAATTAGAATCGCATATATTTGCATAAAATCGAGAGAAGGAAGAGTATGATTTCACCAAGAATAAACAAACCATAAAGAATGAGCCATAACGAGATGCTGAATGACATATTGTCCCATACATCCAAAGAGAAGTTAGACAAGTTTATCAAGGAGTATGCCGAAAACGACACCACATTTAGAACCGCTCTTTTAGCGCAGTTCTCCCCGAAACCGAAGTCGAATAAAACGAAGAAAAAACCGGAGGAGGATTATGCAACAATCATCGGGAAAGCCTTCAGCAAAGGTAGTGGCAGAAGTTCCCGAGGCAGATACAGGGGGTATTATGATGATTTTGATGATTACGGGTTTGATGCCGGAGAGGTCAGTACAGAGTTGGAGAAACTATTGGATAAAGCCCGCTATTTCATCGAGTACGACAACACAGACGAAGCGATCTATATCGCGAAGGAATTAATAGAGACCATCCCTGAGCACTGGGATGAAAACTTCGATTATGAGGGGGATGTGCAGGTCATCTACGATCAGGCTATCGACATTCTGGAGGAGATGATGGAAGAAGGCAAACTTTCCGAAGAGCAGAAAGAGTCGCTTTTGTCATGGTACGAAAAAGAGATCGATGACAGCAAACATGAATATGTCGGGCTGAACACCTCCTTGGGTGCTCTCGAGAGTCACTTTTCCACAGTGGAAGGAGGATTAGACCGGATACTCCATCTCATTGAACAGCGGATAGCCGGCGGAAGGGATTATGAAAAGGAGCGGGCTGTATTGGAAAAGATTACGTTATTGGAGGATAACGACCTCGATGCGGAAGCGGACAAGACCATCGAAGAATTTCTTTATTACCCGGAAGTCCGGAAAATCAAATTACAGCGTTTCCTTGAAGACAAACAGTATGGTGATGCCATTCAACTGCTGGACGAAGGCATAAAGATTGCAGAAGAGCAACAGCATGGGGGTACATCGTATGCATGGCGGGAAAAACTCCTTTCAATTTATGAGCAGCTAAATGACCACAAAAAGATCATGCAACTCACCAAAGAACAGTTTACTTCAGGCAAGGATCAACAAAAACATTACCAATCCCTCAAAAGAATCACCCCGAAAGAAGAGTGGCCGAAGATGCTTGTATGGATATTAATGAATCTTGATGACAGAAGATACATGGGATATAGCGACTTGAAACCGGATATCTACGTGGAGCACGAGATGTGGGGCGACCTATGGCGGCTTTGCCGGGAAAGAGGGATCGAGACGATCAAGAAATATGAAAAATATCTTCGCCCACACTATGGCAAAGAGGTTTTCAACATATACCACCTCTACGTGCAGCAGCAAGCGACGATTACCGACAAGGAGGCCTACAAGAGGGTTGCAGATATGCTGATACGGATGAAATCGTTCGAAGACAGTTCGGCTATCGTCAAACAATTGGTGACGCAATACCGCCAGACTTATAAACGTCGACCTTATATGATGGAGCAATTGAACCGAGTGAAAGTATGAGCGTAGAATAAAACCAATTACAAATAAAGACCCATTATGTTTTTCTTGTCAAACGCCATTAAAGAGACAATCAGCACGGCTTTCTATCCCGGAGGGGTAGTCACTGTCCGTCAACTGGAAGAGAAAGATTTTGAAGAGATTCCGCTCTTGAGACAGGTGTTATGCCTGTGTGATCATATCCGTGTGGAGGGAAAACTGAAGCTCACCACGAATGGTTACCTGCCGTTGAAAGTGGTGAAAGATATCTATTTCAAGGGAATAACAGATCGTTATTTCGAAAAATATCCCGATAAAAGGATCAGGGAAGAGGAGACGAGTTTTGTGCAGATTGCCAGAGGACTCGCGCTGGCGGCAGGTATTGTCCGCAAAACAAAAAACACACTTTTCATCACCCGGAAAGGGGAGAAAATTCTTCCGGACAAACAACTGCTACTTGAATCACTCTTACGCACTTACATACATGATTACAAGGTAAGTGAACTTGACGGATATTATGAAGAATTTGGATTGGGCTTCAGGGATGCGGGACTTTCCCTGGTCATATTCAACATGGTCCGGGCACAATTGGCTGGCAATCCGATGAAAGGAGATTATTGTGCCGACACCTATTTTTCTGTTTTCCCGGGAATGTATTTGGATTCCGATAGCGAACGCTGCTACATATTCAGGACTTTCTCTGTTTTCATGGTAGGGTTTGGGCTGGCTACAACAAAAAATGTGGTGGATCACAAGACATTCCATACGACAACATTTATCACCCCCACGCCATTGTATGACAAGATGATCCACATCAGTGAGGAGTATAACTGTTTGAAAATAAATTACACTCCCGACCTGAAGATATACAAACTTAAAACAGTATTAAGAGACTCTAATCCTGCTATATGGAGAAGGGTACAAATCCCCTCCACATTATTATTAAGCGATCTCCACGCTGTCTTGCAACACATCATGGGGTGGGAAGACAGACACTTGCACGAGTTCGAGAAAGAGGAGGTGGTATATACAGATTATGTGGACGAAGAGCTTGCATCCATTCAGGAAACAATCCATTATGCCGGCATGAAAGTGGCTGATCTGATGAATGAAAAAGGAGACTGCATTTCATACCGATACGACTTTGGCGATAACTGGGAACTCGACATTCTATTGGAAGAGGTAATCGATCCTGAAAAGAATAGTGAATACCCGATTTTCATCAATGGCGAGAGAAAAAGTCCACCCGAAGATTGTGGCGGATTATACGGCTTTTACCAGATGCTGGATATATTGAATGACCCTGACGATTCGGAAAGAGAGGAGTATATCACCTGGCTGGGAGGCGATTTCAATCCCGAGGAGATAGATAACCACCCCTCGCCTATCAAGTTTAAAGTCTTACCGACACTAAATTGAGTTAATAGGTGAATTGCTTTCAAGACCCCATGTCTATTTGCAAAAGGATACGAAATGTGTATCCTTTTGCAAATGAAAAATATCTCACACTTACAAATGAACTCGGGAATCTATTAAGGGGATAAAGATAACCACTTCAATTTGACCACTTTTCAACGCAGTAATTTACAATTTCCTCTACATCGGTTAATTGTCTAGAAGATGCTTCTCCTCTTATATAAAACTCCTTGCCATTTTGTCCTTTGAGAAAAATTGGTCTTCGGTTACTTGGCGTAACCGTTACTACAAAGATATCTTTATCACAAAGCCTATAAAATTCTCCCGAAACATTCGACTTTACTGAAAATGACAAGAAATGCTCAAGCATTTGGTCAAACTCAAGCTTGAAGAAATCCTTTTCATTTTTACCTTGAGCAAGAGAAAAATCATAAGAAAGTCCTTGAAGATCTCCATTATCTTTTACGCCAATAATTAAGTAACCACCATTTGAATTTAAAAATGCACAAATAGCCTTTGCTATTATTGCTTTCACTCCAATACCTGCTTTGCCTGTCGAAAAATTATACAAAAGAGCCGGTTTGAATTCCAGCTGATTACTCTCTCCCTCTTGTATTATTTCTTCCAAGGTTCTTGGAACTTGTTGACTTTCTTCAAATTCCTCACCTTGTGGTTCTCCCCACCAATATGGCTTATCAAATCCTGTCCAGTCAAATGGAGTTTTAAGTATATGATATACAGCTGGCTCATCTTCCCTATAACCTTCTATCCATTCATCCTTGCTACAACAAACTACCTCGACAACCTGATTATTTGTATCATAATTATTGAAATTATAATATTCATATTCTTCTTCAAGATCAAAAATCAAATAATCAGGATCATTCCGCAGAAAACTGATATTACCAATACCGTGAATAAATAATTCTTCTTTTCTGTCTCCAAATATTGTCATATCAAGCTTTGGAATTCTGGAATTGTCTGGTTTTGGAATTTCGACAATTAAAAAAACACCGATTCCTGTCTCAAAAGCGTTACTAAAATCAACTTCTCTATCCCCAAATTGTATTTTGGTTTTAGTTCCGGGTTCAATAAAAGATTTTAGTTCTTCTCTTGCTTGCCTATCTGAATAGTATATTGTTTATTTGGTTTCCAGAAATACATCAATATAATTCTGGTAATGCTCGAACGCCAAGTTTCTTGCTATTATTGGACTCTCATTCTCAAATTTCTTTTCAACCTGTAGAAATTCAATCTCTCCGCTTTCTTTCATGCGTCGAATTAGTTTTACCCTTACTTCGTAATAAAATGCAGCCATATCTTTACAACTCTTTGTTCCATTTAGGAAGTCGATAATAAATTTCAAGATGCTTTAATAACAATTTATTCTCTACTTTCCTAGGACAATCAGAATAATTGTTGCTATGTGTTACATACCAATAAACATCCAACGCCTCAATTCCTTCTTTTTCAATTTGGGTTATCCAAGATATACGTCTTGGTATTTTACCAAATTGGTGTCCATTTACAATTCTATCTTTAATCCCTCCAAGTCCTGCTTTGCGAATAAACATAGATCCATCCACCAAATGTTTACCTGAACAACCTATGTAAACAAGTTCTATCTTTCCTCCTTTTAAAGCGTAAACTATGTAAATTCCACTTTTATTTGTTGGTGCATTGCAAACATTTCCCAAGCTATCGTACGGTCTTAGAAAGAAGTGGCCTTGTTGATCATATTTTTCTAATTCTTCAAACATCTTTTATCGTGTAGTTGTTTTTTAGTTTTAGCAATCATGTTAGAACTCGTTATTTCCTGTCTTGCCCATAAGTCACAAATGTACATAAAAGTTAGACATATACACAGACCCATAAAAATTGACAAACAAATTTATAGAAGAAATATACGAAATAGTATTAAGAATCACTGTTTCTCGAAACAATATTTTGAGATCTACTGCGGTCTAAAACGATTTTCAATAGGCCTACTCACTTCATCTTCAGATAATGCATTAGTTATCATGCCGGTATCATCATTATCCCAGATTAAATAGAAACATCCTTTTTTATTCTTTCTGGATAGATCGACTGGGGTAATACCATATTCTTTACCTGAATAAAATGATAACGAATGTCATCAATAGAAAAATTTGTCGCATAACCTACTTCATCTACAAGATTTTTCATTGCTCTTGTTTACCCATTGTTTATCCAAACAATAAAAGGCGCTTATCAGAAAACACCGATAAACGCCTTATAATCAATCGTCGGGGTGGCGGGATTCGAACTCGCGACCCCCTGCTCCCAAAGCAGGTACACTAACCGGACTGTGCTACACCCCGAAATCGGATGCAAAAGTACAACTTTTTTCCGATAATCTCAACATCT
>JBAYRG010000110.1:0-8846 GCA_041676805.1 Proteiniphilum sp. | reverse complement strand
CCTTCTCAAACCGATACAGGCAGCATCCACAGGATTATATCGATTCTCTTGAGGAGGTGCTTCACCGGTTATTAGCGCAATTGTTACCTGAGGAGGTGAAAAATATTGTTGCTCTTGGTATTGATACCACGGGTAGTACACCTTGCTTGACGGACCAAGACGGTACTCCGCTGGCATTACTGCCTGGATATGAAGAAGATCCGGATGCGATGTTTATCCTCTGGAAAGATCATACCTCCATCCGGGAGGCAGACGAAATCAATACTCTTGCCCGTAAGTGGAAGATCGATTATACATCACGTTCCGGGGGGATCTATTCTTCCGAGTGGTTCTGGGCAAAAGCACTGCATGTGCTTCGGGCCAACGAAAAAGTGCGGGAAAAAGCCTATTCCATTATTGAGCATTGCGATTGGATGCCGGCGTTATTGACGGGTAATCTGCGGTCAGAGCAGGTAAAGCGCAGCCGTTGTGCTGCAGGACACAAAGGGATGTGGGCAAACGAATGGGGTGGTTATCCGTCTCAGGAGTTCTTCTCCGCACTCGATCCACTGTTTGATCGTTTTGTAGACCGTTTGGGCGAGACAACCTATACGAGTAATGTCTCTGCCGGTAAATTGACGGAAGAGTGGTCGTTGCGCCTGGGATTACCTCAGGGGATTGAAGTGGCAGTGGGAATTCTGGACGCTCATGCGGGAGCTATTGGCGCCGGTATCACGGTTAATAGTATGGTGAAAATTGTGGGTACTTCTACCTGTGATATTGTGGTTTCCCCGAAAGAGGATATGGCCGAAAAATTGATCCCGGGGATCAGCGGGCAGGTAGACGGTTCAGTTATTCCTGGACTGATAGGGTTGGAGGCAGGCCAATCCGCTTTCGGCGATGTATATGCTTGGTGGAAAGAGGTGCTTTCATGGTCATTGCACTTACTCCCGGAAGAGCAAAGAGCAGAAATGAGCGCGCGGATATTGTCGAAGCTGAATGAAGAGGCGGAAAAATTGCCGGTGACAATGTCGGACCCGGTGGCATCCGACTGGTTGAACGGTCGTCGTACTCCTTTTTCCGACCTGACATTGAAAGGGGCTGTAACGGGTATTACCCTTGCTACTACCCCGGCGCAGATATTTAAAAGCCTCGTGGAAGCAACTGCTTTTGGATCGCGTGCCATAATGGAACATCTTGAAGGGGAAGGGGTGCAGGTGAATGAAATAATTGGAGTAGGAGGTATTTCATTGAAGTCGCCTTATGTAATGCAGACGCTCTCCGATATCATGGGTGTGCCTATCAAAATAGCTGTCGCGCAGCAGGCAGGTGCGTTGGGAGCTGCCATATGTGCAGCAGTTGCGGCAGACGTTTTTGATACGATGGAGGGCGCGCAGGAGTCACTGGGACAGGGATATAATAGAGTCTATGTTCCCCGCGTCGAAAACCACGAAACTTATGATGTCCTGTATGATAAATATCGGAAGTTGGGTAATTTCTTACACACTTAATTGATAATAGAATGAAACGAAATTTACTTCTGATCTTCATCGCTCTTCTCAGTCATGTTTCAATATATGGCCAACAGAGGATTATTCCTGAAACGGCGTTGAAAGCCTATGTCCACAATGATGACCCTACCTGGGGATGGGAGGTGCGCAACACTTATGATATGGAGGATACAAAGGTATACTCCTTACTGTTTATCTCTCAAAAATGGCATGGGATGCTCTGGAAGCATGAACTCATTATTTTTGTGCCGGAGTCTGTGAAACAGGATGGAGCACTGTTATTTGTGGATGGAGGATCGGTAGATGATGGAATTCCGAAATATTCCAAGGAGGACAATGCTCTGTTCATATTCCTCTCTGCTTTGGCCAACCGTAATAATGCCCTTGTGTGTCTGTTGAAACAGGTTCCTAATCAGCCGTTGTACGGCGGCTTGAAAGAAGATGCCTTGATCTCCTATACACTCAATGAGTTCAGGAAAGATGAAGATTACTCCTGGCCATTGCTGTTCCCGATGACGAAAACTGCCTACAAGGCAATGGATGCGATACAGGAGTTTACCACCCAGCAGTTGGATCAGAAGGTAAGCCGGTTCCTCGTTTCAGGAGCATCGAAACGGGGATGGACAACCTGGCTGACCGGCGCGCTTCAGGACCCGCGCGTGGAAGCAATTGCCCCAATGGTGATTGAAATGCTCAATATGCCGGCCAGCCTGGAATATCAAAAGGAGATATATGGAGAATACAGTGAAGAGATCAATGATTATGTAAAGCTGGAGATTCCACAGGCAATCAATAGCGAATTTGGAAGTGCCGTTGTACGGATGATAGACCCTTATTCTTACCGGGAAAAGCTGACGATGCCCAAAATGATTTTTATGGGAACGAACGACCCTTATTGGACTGTTGACGCCATTAAACATTATATCAATGATATACCCGGGCATAATCTGCTGCATTATGTTCCCAATGCCGGTCATGGCCTGGGAGATAAGGTACAGGCTTTTGGTGCGCTTGGCGCATTCTTCGCCCATATGTTGAACAAGGTGGAATATCCTACCTGTGAATGGAATCTGGTGGAGAAAGGTAAAAATATCGACCTGAAAGTAAAGACCTCCACCGATAATCTGGTAGGAGCCACATTATGGAAATCGGTTTCCGATAGTCGGGATTTTCGTAAAGCCACCTGGACAAAAAACGATCTGCAACTCAATGCTAAGAACAAGTCTGCGGTTGATGCAAGAATTCAATATCCGAAGAGAGGATTCCAGGCGTTTTACGTGGATCTGACCTATAAAGATCCGCATGGTGATGAATATACAGTCAGTACACGTACATTTGTCTCGGACATTAAAAAGGTATTTGTAGAGTGAAAATAATAAAGGGAAGCTGTATGACTGGTATTTGATGCCTACCGGTGCCTATTTTGGTACAAAGAAGGCGTGTCAACCCGTCAATATCATTTATAATTATCATGACAGGAAAATCAATCCCAAGTTAAGCGCTACCAAGAAAGTATACAAAGAGGGCGACGAATGGGTTGTGGAGGTGGAATTGAGCAATACCGGCAAAAATATCGCTTTCAGTATAGAGTTGCTATTAGCAGATAATCAGACAGAAAATCCAATACTTCCGGTATTTTGGAGCGATAATTATCTATCTTTGGTGAATGATGATACAAAAACGATTACGGCTCGTTGTAATCTGGCTTAGCAAAATGAATGGGATAGAAAACTAATCTTCAAGAGATGATAATTGATTAACAACATAAATTATATTCGTCATGGAAAATAGAAGGGATTTCATTAAAAAAGTATCGGCCGGTGTAGCTGCCGTGGCCGTAGGAAGTAAGGGTTTTGGTCTGAGTGCGGGGAGTTATGGTCATATCTCCGGCGCAAACGATAAGATCCGTGTAGGCGTTGTCGGTTTTTCCGACAGGTTCCGTGGTTCGCTCCTGCCCAGCTTCATGAACCATGCCAAGGAGTTGAATTTCGAGCTGGTAGCCCTTTCGGATATCTGGAACCGCCGTCGTGAGGAGGGAAGAGCTTATATCAAGGAAAAGAGCGGCTGGGATGTGGCCTTGTGCCGCAATAACGAGGAGCTGTATGAACGGAACGATATCGATGCGGTCATCATCAGCACGGCCGACTTCCAGCATGCCCTGCACTTGCTGGAAGCGGCAAAGGCGGGCAAGGCTGCCTATTGCGAGAAACCGTTCGCGGAAACCATGGATGATGCCAATGCCGCATTGAAAGCTTGCAAGGAAAGTGGTATTGTGGTGCAGATCGGATCTCAGCGCCGCAGTGGAGCCAATTACCACGCCGCCCACGATTATATCCGCTCCGGGAAATTTGGTGATATCGTGATGGCCGAGATGTGCTGGAACGTGAACCAGCCGGGCCGCTGGCGCAGGCCCGACCTGTGCGCCTCCATCCGGGAGAGCGACGTGGACTGGGAGCGCTACCTGATGAACCGTCCCAAGGTGGCATGGGATCCGCGCAAATACCTCGAATACCGCCTGTTCTGGCCCTATTCGTCAGGTATACCGGGACAGTGGATGTGCCACCAGATCGATACGGTGCACTGGTTCACAGGCTACCCCTACCCCCGCAGTGTGGTATCCAACGGTGGGATCTACCAGTGGAAGGACGGCCGTACCAACGCCGACACGCTGACCTCTGTGTTCGACTATGGGCCGCTGGATAACCAGGAAAAAGGGTTCCAGGTGGTTTACTCGTCCCGTTTCAGCAATTCCGCCGGTGGAACGAAGGAGCTCTACTATTCGAACGGCGGGATGTTGAACCTGGATACCAACGAAATTACGCCCGAGGGGGGACTGCGCGAGCGTGAAGCATCGGCCATGGGATTAAAGGCCAACCTGCTCGAGAAGTTCACCCTGCCGAGTGTTATCGTGGAAGCGGAAGCCAATACGGGAGGTGATTCACTCACATCGGCCCATATGCGTAACTGGATGGAGTGCGTCAGGGCGAAGAATGTGGCCACCAATTGTCCGGTGGAAGCGGGGCATAGCCATACGATTGCCTGTGCCATGGCAAATGCCGCCTACCGCACGGGTATGCGTGCCGTATACGATCCGGCAACACAACAGATCATGACCGGAGGAAAAGTGTTTAAATCATAAAGAATAAACTATGATCTCTTTCTTTTACAATATAACGCTGCTATTCCTTATAGTTGGAATGTTATCCAGTTCCGGCTCCGTCCCCTATGAGCCGGAGTATGCCGTTTGTACAAGTGTGTCTAACTACCCAATGCTCAAATCGACAGGCTATCAATATGTGGAGTCGAATGTGTCATACCTGATGCCGGACAGGAGTGATGCTGAATTTCAGAAACATCGGGACGAAATAAGAAGTGTGGAGGCCAGAATTATATCCTGTACCAGCTTTATTCCCGGCAATCTGCTCCTGGTCGGCCCTGAAGCCAAACATGCCGAAGCATTGGTCTGGGCCGACTCTGCCCTGCGCAGGGCGGGTATGGTAAATATCCCCTATATCGTTTTCGGAAGCGGTAGAGCCCGGAATGTACCTGAGAATTTCAGTAGGGAGGAGGCTACCGGACAATTCATTACCTTCTGTAGGCAGATTGCACCATTGGCACAAAAGTATCATGTAACGGTGGTTATCGAGCCTTTGAACAGGGCTGAGACCAATCTGATCAACTCCCTGGAGGAAGGTGCCCGGATTGTGGAAGCTGTCGATCATCCCAATATCCAGTTATTATGTGACATATACCATATGATGCGGGAAGATGAGCCGGCTTCGGAGATAGTGAAATATGGGAATTATATCCGTCATTGCCATATCGCCGAAAAGGAGGAGCGTACCTCTCCCGGCACTAAAGGGGATGATTTCAGACCCTATTTCAGGGCATTGAAAGAGATCGGATATAAAGGCTGTCTCTCTATTGAAGGCAGGTGGAAAGATCTGCCTCAGGAAATTGGTCCGGCACTCTCTTATATGCAGGAGCAGTTCCGGTCGTTATAAGTATTTGGACAGGTTTCGCAGCTAAATCTGATCCTTTTTTATTTTTTTGCGCCCAGCTTACCGGGATGGGCGACCAAAAACTGGCTCCCCACCCTTTTTTCGGAGTCACTCAATATGGGGATGGAACAGGCGGATCCGTTGTCGACCATGACGTTGGCATTGGCATCATTGGTAGGTGTGCTGGTTGGAGGTATACATCTTTAAAACAACCAATTAGAAGATATTGCCGCTTTGGGTATGGGCTATCACTGGTAATAGCCAAGGCGTGATGGACAGGAAAACCAACGCCAAAGCAGAAGCCGAAGGCGTTGGTTTAATCTTTGCTGTAATATTCTTCGTGCACCTTCATCACTATCAGATAGGAGATCAGATAGGCCAGCGTGCTCTCGGCTCCCTGGTTACGGCTCACGCCTCCTTTCTCGATCCCGTCGCAACAGCCGCCGGTTTCGTAGTTGTAGAGGTTGATCCTGAGGTCGTTCTTACCCATGAACCACATGAAACAGGAGAACAGCTTTGTAAGATATTCACTGTGATCAGTCATTTTGTATGCCTGGTGGAGCATTAGCACCATACACATGGCATCTACGGGTTGTTGGGCGAATTTCGACAGTTCGCCTTCCTTATGGAACCACTTTTCGTTCCCGATGATCGACAAATAGCCCTCCCTGAGGGTGATATCCATGAGGAATTGCATCGATTCGAAAGCGATGCGGTGAGTTTCCTCCTCTTTCAGTATCTCGGCGGCATGCAACATGGCCAGAGGGAGTATGGCATTGTCATAGGCCAGCAACCTTTCATACCACTTCCAGTCCTGATCGCTGTTTTTACGGTATTCGTCAGCCAGTACTGCCGTGAGTTCCCGTAATCGTTCAATCATCACGTCGTCCCACATGTTGTTTTTCAGATAATAGGAGATGCCGATCATTACGTTGGCGATACTGCGTATCGACCGGAGTTTCCCGAATGTTGGCACGGCCTTGTCAAAAATAAGCTTTCCGAATTGATAATAGGAGTCGTTGGGAGGATTATTCAGCAAATACCCCATAGCCCAGATGGCGCGCCCGAATGCGTCTTCAGAACCATGCTCATCAAGAAAGCGCCGGTCGAAACTCAGGAAATTCCTGAAGGTGCCATCCTCATTTTGCATATACTGGATATAACTCAGGTATATAGGAGATAATTCCAGGGCGTTCTTATCCTTAGTCTCCTTGTATGCCATGAGAGCCATCATCAGCGCGCGTGCATTGTCGTCCAGGCAATATCCCTCCTTGAGATTAGGAATGCCGAATTTGGCATGCTGGATGATCCCTGTGTCATCGGTGAGACGTCTCACGTGAGCCAATGAAAAGGGAGGCAACATCTTGATATCAAAAGGGATCGATTCTTTGCGGGGTGTTTTCACCTGCTCTTCAATCACTTCGCGTATCAACTGATTGTATTTCCCGCCAATCTTGGGCCAACTGATCGTCTGTCCGTATCGGTAGGCATTTTTACTGATTTCCGACCGCTTGTCGGGATGGTCGAGGAGGTCAATCACTATTTCGGCCAATTGTTCATGCTGGTTGAAGTCGAACAATACCCCTTTCCCGTCGTCCAACAGTTCTGCCGCATGCCAGTAAGGTGTTGAAACTACAGGGCACCCTACCCCCACGGCATAGGAGAGCGTTCCGCTCGTGATTTGCGCTTCATTCAGGTAAGGAGTGATGTAGATATCCGCAGCATAGAGGTATTTGAAGAGATCCTGCTCGCTGACAAATTTGTCGACGAACACTACATTTTTTTCTACCTGCAGTTCTCTTACCAGTTTGAGGAGATAATTCCGGTATTCCTCACCCACATAATGCAATACATGAGGATGGGTTTTGCCCAGGATGATATAGAGTGCTTCGGGGTGTTTTTTAATGACGGAGGGCATTGCTTTGATAGCGGTTTCTATGCCTTTATTACGGCTGACAAAGCCAAAAGTCAGCAACACTTTATTATCTTGTAATTTAAATTCGGCTTTGGCCTCTTGCTGTGAGAAATGGAAATTGGGCACGCCGTGTTCGATGTAAGCGATTTTCTCCTGGGGCACATCATAAATATTTTCCAGAAAGCTTACTGCCTTCTTACTCATCACCACTACCCGGTTTGCCATGCGGCAGATACGTTGCAATATCTCTTTCTGGTTATAAGAAGGTGTTTTTAATATGGTGTGTAGTGTAACGACAAGTGGGATCTTAATCTTATGCAGGAGAGAAAGAATATACACCCCATTTTGTCCGCCGAAAATCCCGAACTCATGTTCCAGGATGCAACAGTCGGCACCACTCAGGTTGATATATTCCGCCGCTGCCAGATAGTCGCGCTGTTGTTCCTGCCGGATGGTGAATTTCACTTCTTCCGGATAATCATATTCCAGTTCGAAATCGTTCATGGCGATCACAAAACTGTCGTTGCCCCGCTCTGTTTCAGGCTGGCTTCCCGATACGGCGTTCAGCAGGTTATGCGTAAATGTACCGATTCCGCATTTGCGTGGAGGGTAAGTCCCGATATATACAATTTTCATATCTATAGGTTGTTAAATATTCATTATTGTTAAATTATGTCCGGTATGAATTTAATAGATATTATATTGATCAAAGAATAAGATAATTGGTAATCAGACATCTAAAATCTTATTCGATATAAACTCTAATGGTTATTCCGGATATAACAAGAAGATGGGGTTCGGACAAATATAACAAAAATAAAGGAGAAAAGCAAATGGATCTACCGGCCGGGCAAATATCCAAGCCTGAAACCATTGATATGACAGATGGGCTGTTCTCTGTGAGATATGAATATTAACGGGCAGGTTTCATCCTCCTGAGGAGACTTTTTAATTCTACCGTGGCTATCCGTGTGGTGATATCCGACATGGCGTAGGGGATAACCAGATGGCCGTTGAGGAGCATCGCCCCGCATGTGTATATTACATTGGGTACATATCCCACACGCTCTTCCTCGTTGGGTGAAAGCAGCGGTTCTGCCAATCGTCCGATGATCTTTGTGGGATCGTTGAGATCGAGCAATATGGCACTGATGCAATATTGACGCATGGGCCCCACACCATGTGTCAGCACCAGCCAGCCTTCCTTTAGTTCAATCGGGGAGCCGCAATTCCCGATTTGTACGAATTCCCACGGGTAGAGTGGTTCCTGGATGACCCGGGAGGGATCCTTTTCTATTCTTTTTATAAGCCGGGTGTTTCGGCTTTTCCGCGTGATTGTAATATGTTTTCATATACATCGATATAGTTTCTTACCATTTCTTTATCGCTGAAACGGTTTTCTGCCCAAGAGCGGCAATAATTCCGGTCAATGGCTGGGAT
>JBAYRG010000109.1:0-8859 GCA_041676805.1 Proteiniphilum sp. | reverse complement strand
TGATTTTAATTTCAACTGCTTCCGAAAAGCTGCTCCAATACATTTCCGCAGTTTTTTTGTCGATTGTTCCATCAAAAACAATCATCCTGTACTTAAGCAGATAGCTGTTCCCTTTTTCAAGTTTCCATGATGCATGTCGAATAGGGGTAAATTCGAAATACATGTCACCTCTGCCGCCATTGGCATCCATTGGCCAAACACGCATCGATTCGGGATGAGCACGGTTTAAGGGATGGCTTAGAAAGAGAATCCCGGACCGACCTTCCGCTACTCCCGATTCTCCCTCCACAATACACCAGCGGGCATTGGTGCCATCGGCATCTATCCTCGTTTTTCCTTCAGAAGTAAGCACTGTGGAGTTATCCTTTGTCCATTTCTCCGTTGCCCTGAAACCGATACCTCCGCCATATCGGTAAGCGTCTAACATGATACCGTTTGGTAGCGGTGTATTTAGAATAGTGGTATAGTCAATGACCCGCACCTTCTCGTTTATGTTCCATATCCTTACATCCAGAATTTCATTGATGGCTATCTGATCTTCACCTTTTGCTCCGAAATCAATATGTTGTTGCAGTGCGCGGAAGCCGGAGAACACATCTCCGACGGTTTCAGACAGGAAACCCGCAAATTGTACCGTACCCTCACCTTCTGCCAGATTCCAGAAATCAACCTTCCGGTTATCTATGTGCGTCAATGTCCATGGCCCCCAGATGCCATAGTGGTGATAATGATCGGGTGCCTGTACTCGTGTTAATATTTCTCCTCCGGGGGACCATAAAGGATGGATAAATCCTGAACGTTTAAATAAAGGGTTGATCCCTTCGGGAGGATACATCGTGGCAAAGCGATAACTTAATATACTCTGCTCTTTCTGACGAAGAGTGAGGTTTTCTCCCGACTTGTATATATGTATATCAGTGTCTGATGTGTCAGGCTTTGATTCTTCTGTTTTGAGAGAAAATTTTCTTGTTGAATTTTTAGCGGATACCCCTTCTAATATAAACCAAAGACGAGAAATGTAATCCGACTCTAATTGGGTGTGTATATACTTCTCTCCCGATGGTGTGATTTCGTATAGCGCGATTGTCTCACTGTTTATATCAGATATTAAATTGTCTATTGGAATAGAGACTGGCATATTAACGCAATCCTCTTTAATATTAACTGAAAAGTTTATTATTTGAGCAGATACATATAATGAAGATATCCACACGAATGTGAGTAACATTCCTTTCAATAGATTTGAAGTTTTTCTTTTCATTTTACTGACTTGTTTAGATTTGTACAATATTTGCATAAGTTGTCATTTATATTATAACACTTAGGCTCATCTATATATTTTTATTTCTTACTGTTGTTTTCGTTAAAAGATCTCATAATTATTGACTGATTTGATCTGTGTACGTAAACATTAAGTGTGAAAAACAATTTAATTGAATTATAATTAAGTTTTACATTGCAAAAATATCCTGTTCTTTAGTTAAAGAAAAATGTTATCTTTGCATAAGCATATATAATATTTGCAGGAAATGTTGAATGATACTTTTATCTATTTTCCTTAGTGAGAGAGTTTATGAGCATAGTTGATTTGTTGTTCTCTATTCAATGACCGCTCTATTGCAGTATTCATCCCTCTGATTTACGAAACTTGAATTATCTATTTACAAAAGTATCTATAATTATTGATATGCGACAAATTTTATATTTGCAATTAAAAATACTATATTTGCATCAAATTAAATGGCTATGACAAAAATAATGCATGAAAAGCTCAATTTGAGCAGTGGATCACCTGTCAAGATAAAATGGTGTGACTATGATTATTTCAAATTTCCCTGGCACTTTCATGAGGAATATGAGATTGTGTATGTGTTGAAAAGTACAGGTACCCGGTTTGTCGGAAACAATATAGAACTTTTTTCTGATGGAGATTTGGTGTTATTGGGGAGTAGTGTCCCCCATATGTATAGAAATGACATTCAATATTACCAAGATGATCCGAAATATAGGGTGCATGCTATTACACTCCAGTTCTCCAATGATTTTTTTCAATATTCATTACAACAATATCCGGAATTTTCCCAGATAAAAAAATTGCTTAAAGATGCGCAATATGGTATTTATTTTGATAAAGATGCAAATAGGACCATAAGAAAGAGATTGACCAGGGCGCTTCAATTGAATGGGCTCGATCTGCTTTTGGAGACGATAAAAATTCTCTCTCTGATGAGCCAATCGCATGAAAAAAGATTATTGAGGGATGAGAGTGAAGAGACGCTGACTATTGTCAATGATAAAGATCCCCGTATAATTAAAGTGAAAGCTTATTTGCATCGTGAATATACTAAGCCAATCTCTTTAGAAAATATTGCAGATGTAGCAGGAATGAATGTAAGTGCATTTTGCCGCTATTTTTTGGAGAAAACGAGTAAAACCTGTTTTCAATACATTAATGAACTTCGTATCACCTATGCTTGTAAACTTTTGTTAGAAAGAAGATTGACAATTACCCAAATTTGTTATGAGGCAGGGTATAATAATATTTCTAATTTTAACAGGCAATTTAAAAAGGTTACCGGTTATACCCCTACCGAATATATACTTGAGTTCAATAAGTCGGCCTAGACTATTCCCGGGATACAACTCCGATCAGAAACTCCATCTCTATTCTGCTTCTCTTATTATATAAATTAAAAATTAATTCGTTACTTTGTAAAAACAATCACACTCATCTTGTTTATTCACGAATATATTCGTGTTAATCAAATCTGAATAAATCATCATGTATGCAGCGAAAAGTTCGTATTAAGGATATTGCGAAAATGGCCGGTGTTTCGGCAGGTACGGTAGATAGGATACTCCATAACAGGGGAAATGTGTCGGAATCGGCACGTATTGCTGTGGAGGAAGTGCTGAAGAAAGTGAACTACAAGCCTAATATTCATATTTCCGGATTGTCGTTAAAAAGAAAATATAAGGTAGTGATTACTACTCCCAACGTAACGAAAGGTGAATATTGGGAAAGTATTCATTCTGGTATCAGGCACGCATTGGAAGAGTTTGAAAATATTCGGGTACAATGTCTGGTATATACTTATAACCAGTACGATATCTACTCCTGCAGGGAGGTACATGATCAGATAGCGCAGACCGATGCCGATGCGGTCATTATTGGGGCTACTTTCAAGGAAGTGACCGTTCGTCTGACGCAACAACTGGATGAAAGAGAAATCCCCTATGTTTTTGTCGATTCTCCCTTAGAAGATACCGCTCCACTCGCTTTCTTCACTTCCGATCATTATACTTGCGGTTATCTGGTGGCCAAACTGATTACCTCTATCATTCCAACAGGCAGTGATATCGGGATGTTGCAAGCTGTGAGGATTGGAGATCAGAGTGCCAATACCAGTATATTGAGAAAGCAGGGCTTTAATGACTATCTCAAGGAAAAGAATATCGCCAATAGTGTACAGAAAATACCTTTTACCGCCATGGAACCTGAAAAGTTTGACCAGCAGTTGACTGAATTCTTCCAGACCCAACAGAATATTGGCGGAGTGGTAGTCCTTAACTCGAGGGGAGGGATCGTTGCCGATTATTTCGCTAAAAACGGGATCAATGATATCAGGTTAGTTTGTCTGGATCTCACAGCCCCAAATGTAAGGGGTCTGAAAGAGGGGTATATCGATTTTCTGATCGGACAGGAACCGGAACACCAGGGATTTTTGGCAATGAAGACATTGATTGAATATCTGATATACCGGAATCCGGTAAAGGTAGAGAACTACACACAGCTTGATATCCTGACTCGGGAGACTGTCGGTTATTATAACCAGTTCAATTTCATATGATTAAAATTATTGATTTTCAACGGTATCATATGGAACTCGCTGTAATCATCTACTTGTGCATTAATAATTCTCTTGCTCGTTTTATGTCATGAATATCATCCTGTCTCAATCTATTTCACCTTCGTTTAACTTAGCCGCAGAAGAACATCTTTTCTCAAGAAGAGGAGAGGATTTTTTGTTGTTGTATATCAATGAACCGAGTGTTGTGATCGGGTCTAATCAAGCGGTGTTGAATGAGGTTGACCAGGACTTCTGTATTGAGCACGATATCCGGATTGTGCGCAGGTTGTCGGGAGGGGGAGCGGTATATCACGATACCGGGAATTTGAATTATAGTTTTATTCATGGGAAAACGGGAGAGCCGTTAAGTGCCCGTTTTCTTGATCCGGTGGTGGAGGCGCTTCGTGCACTGGAGATTCCTGTTGAAGTGGGGAAACGAAAAGATCTCTGGCTTGAAGGGTACAAGATATCAGGTACGGCGTCGCATCTTTCCAAGGGGAGGGAACTGCATCACGGAACGTTGCTTTATGACTCCGACTTGCAGATGCTCTCAAAAGCATTGAGTGCGGAGAAACGGGACTTAGTCAAGAAAGCGACCGCTTCGGTGCTTAGTCCTGTGATGAATATCCGGTCGTATCTGGAAAAAAGGGGAGGAAGCTATCCCGAGTCTGAACAGTTTTTTCAACAGTTTGCTCGACAAATAGCTTTGTTGCTGGATTCGAGCGACATTGCTGTTTTTTACGATGAAGAGAAAGCGAAGATTGAGAAGTTACGCAGAGAAAAGTATTCACAACAAAATTGGAATTACAGGATGTGATGACTGCCTGATGAATCAATAGCGGTATTTTACAAAAATCCCATTACTGATCAGGGTTGTGCCTGTAAATGTTTATACAATTTCCCCTGCCAGGTTTCTCTTTCCCGAAAACGTTTCATTATTTTTTCCGTCACCACATAATTTTTCTGATCCCATACAGGTGCGATCAGCAGTTTTTTAGGAGATTGGGAGGTAAATCGTTCGATGTAGATCTCGGGGTTTAACCGTTCTGCAAAATCGACACAGAGATTGACATATTCATTGAGCTCGAAAAGGTGAAATGATTCGGGTAATAACCGGAATTCTTTTGCCATGGCAGTTCCTCTGATAATTTGTAGCTGATGTAATTTCAAGGTTGTCAAAGGTAGCAGAGATAGTGCATCGGCATGACTAAGGATCTCTTCCGTGGTTTCCCCCGGAAGTCCCAAGATCATATGTGCGCCAGTGACAATATTCCGACTGGCAGTCTCTCTGATCATCTCTGCGGATTCTTCATACGTGTGTTGGCGGTTTACCCTCTCTAATGTTCTATTCAAGGTGGATTCTACCCCGTATTCCACCATGACAAAGGTTCTCTTGCTGAGCGTTTCAAAATAATCAAGTAATTCGTTGGGCATACAATCAGGACGGGTACCCACAATCAATCCTACCACGTCAGGATAGGAGAGCGCCTCTTCATATTTGGAGATAAGGGAATCCAGGCTGTCGTAGGTATTGGTATAGGACTGGAAGTAGGCCAGATATTTCATCTCCGGGTACTTGTGAGAGAAGAAAGTGATACCATCTGCCAATTGTTCCGAGATACTTTTTGTTGGTTTACCATAACCGGGACTAAAGCTTTGGTTGTTACAATAGGTACATCCGCCACGTCCTTTACTGCCATCACGATTGGGACAGGTGAATCCGGCATTGACGGATATCTTTTGTACTTTATAAGGAAATTTAGCCAAAAGGAATTCGGCAAAATCACGATATGGTTTGTCGTTTGAGAACACGCGTTTTATATTGTTATATGAGTTGATAACGGAGAGCCGCCAATACAAAAAATCCTGTTGTTATTAGGACTGAGTTTAGCTTTTATCATAAACAAATGTAATAATAAAATGTTTTTGGGCAGGGAAGAGGGGACTGAAATTAAAATGACGGGAATATGATTCACATCGTATTCCCGTCCTGAAATTTATATTAAAAAGTAGAGTGTTATTAAATCCTGTCTATATACCAGTTGATTACTGGTTCTTGACAGTATATGTTTCCCATTTCAGTACGATGTTTCCACCACTGTTCTTAATGACCTGCACCTCTTCCAGTTTACCGGATGATTTTCGCAGGTACTCTGACACACGATTGGCTTTGCCATTACGCACATAGGAAGTGTTCTCAAATTTGTCCGTCTCCAATGCCTTGTCTACTTCTGCAAGAAAATCTCTTTGAAAACTTTCATTGGCAGCATTGAGAACAAGCATTTTCTCATTCTCCTTCCGCTTCGAGGTTTTTAACGCGTTTGTTATCGTGTTTTCCAGATCAGTATTATTGGTAAGTCCCTTTTTATAAATATAAGTAAAGCGTTCATCTTCCATATATTTATCGAATAACTTCTCAATCTGTTGGGCTGATGCAGCAGCGGAAAAAACCAGCGTTATAAGCATAACTGAAAATAATCTCTTCATGATCTATTGGATTTTATTGTTTATAATTTGTCTTTATGTCCTCTATTTTTTGATCCGTTTCCCTTAAAATTTTTTCGGCATTGAAATTTTTCTTTATATCTGCTACTTCACGGAGGGGTTGGTAGGAACCTTCCAAGATTTTTTCCGTTTCCCGGAACATGTTCTCGGCGTATTGCCTTGCTTTACTCTGATTAATTACCTTTTCTCCGTTCATAATTACCACATATTTAGGATACTGAATGGGTGCGCTGTGTGAAATAGAGAGTTTGACAGCCAATAAGGCTATAGCTGCTACTCCGGTTGCAAAGATAATGATACGACGTGTAAGCGAAGAGCTCTCTTTTTTCTTTTCGACAGGAAGCAATATTTCCGGTGCTTTTACCTGTTTCTCCGAGTTGAAAACAGCAAAAAGCGGCCTGTATATTTCGTGCCCAAGCAATATGTCAGACCCTTCGAAATAGTCTTTTATCCTTTTTTCTTCTTCGGCTGATGATGCACCGTTGAAGTATTTCTCCAGTAAATTATCTATATCGTTCATATATATTATTATTTTCTTTTTGCCTGTTGTTTACAATCATATCACGGAGTTTCTTCCGTGCCCTCGAGAGATTTACCGTGACGGCATTTTCCGTCATCGACATTATCCGGGCGATCTCCTCCAATTCCATCCCTTCCACATCTTTCATCCGGAGAATGGTCCGTTGCATTTCGGGTAACGTGTCGATCATACTACTGATATGATTGATCGTATCGGTTTGTTCCGCCTGCTGATACGGGCTGGGGGCGTTGTATTCAGTATCGGCCGGAATTTCAAGCATGTGTACTGACTTCCTGATCATGTCGAGGCATAGATTACGCATCGATGTGAGGATGAAAGCCTGATGGTTGGCTATGGCTTCCAGTTGATCACGCTTTTCCCATAACCGCATCATCAATTCCTGTAATGCATCTTTTGCGCTACTTTCGTTTTTCAGGATCGATAGCGCCATCCGATATGATTTATCGGAGTGACAAAGTATCTGATATTGGAATTGCCGTAGATCCATATATTATATAGACGGGCCAATAGAAAAATTATTACATCGACCGGGCTGTTTTTATAAAAAAACTGCCCGGAAATATTTCCGGGCAGTTTTACATTGTATATAAAGAGTCTTATCCGATTACTCTTTTTCTGATTCTTTAGCGTCTGTAGTTTTGGCTTGCTCTTCCGATGCAGGCTCTTCAGCAACTTCAGGTTCTTCAGTTTTCACTTCTTTCGCAACTTCTGCTACTTCAGGAACTTCTGCTACTTCCGCAACTTCTGTTTTTACTTCTTCCGCAGCTTCTACTACTTCAGGTTCTTCAGCTTTCACTTCTTCCGCAGCTTCTGCCACTTCAGGAACTTCTGTTTTCGCTTCTTCCACAGCTTCTACTACTTCAGGAGCAGCCTCCGCTTTCACCTCTTTGGTTTCAGTTTTCACCTCTTCGGCTTCGGCTTTAGCTTTTGCCGCTTTAGCCTCTTTAGCCGCCTCTTCTTGTTTTACCTTCTTATTGAGTGCTTCAATTTTTTGGCTGTCGAGTTTTTCTTTCAATGCAGCCAGCTCTTCGATGTCACCCAAGGTGGTTCTTTCCATTGCAGGGATAGCAGCGGCAATTTCGTTTCCGCCTTCTTTCCTGCCTCCACCGGTACGTTTGTTGCTCTTCTTTCTGGAGTCATCGGCCAAATCTTCGTGGATACGGCTGTGAGAGACAATGATGCGTTTCGCATCTTTATTGAACTCGATCACTTTGAATTCCAGTTTCTCATCCATCTGTGCCTGAGAGTTGTCTTCTTTCACCAGATGTTTGGGAGTGGCAAATCCTTCCACGCCATAAGGCAGTGAAACAACAGCACCCTTGTCGAGCATTTCGATGATGGTACCTTCATGGATAGAACCTACAGTGAAGATGGTTTCGAATACATCCCACGGATTTTCTTCCAACTGTTTGTGGCCAAGGCTCAAACGACGGTTTTCCTTGTCGATGTCGAGTACTTGTACTTCTATCGGAGCTCCGATCTCAGTCACTTCACTCGGGTGTTTGATCTTCTTCGTCCAGGAAAGGTCGGAGATATGGATCAATCCTTCTACGCCGTCTTCAATTTCGACAAATGCGCCGAAGTTAGTGAAGTTACGTACGGTAGCGGTATGAGTGCTACCAACCGGATATTTTTGTTCGATATTTTCCCATGGATCGGGTTTGAGTTGTTTGATGCCGAGAGACATTTTACGTTCGTCACGATCAAGTGTCAGGATAACAGCTTCTACCTCTTCGCCTACGGTCATAAAGTCCTGTGCACTGTGCAGGTGCTGCGTCCAGCTCATTTCTGAAACGTGGATCAATCCTTCTACGCCCGGAGCGATTTCTACGAATGCACCGTAATCGGCGATCACAACCACTCTTCCTTTGACGATATCGCCCACTTTCAGGGTCTCGCTCAAGGAATCCCATGGGTGCGGGGTCAGCTGTTTCAGACCGAGTGCGATACGTTTTTTCTCGT
>JBAYRG010000108.1:0-8890 GCA_041676805.1 Proteiniphilum sp. | reverse complement strand
GAGTTTATAAGATAAAAAATCACTTCCGGGAAAATTTTCAGTATGCCGCGCAAACCGTGGCAGGATGAACTTATGCCCAATCATGGGCATGGAATCAAAAATATTTATTTTCGGAATTGCTGACTCCATTTTGTTCGTTTTGGTTGTTTTAAAACTTATATTAACTTTGCACGATTATCTATATAAAATCACGGTCGGGAGACGGAGATACGCCATTTATTAGAGGCGGTATATTCCCGCTCCGAACATAAAAAAGAATATTCTCATGAAGTCGATCGCAATTATTTATGGTTCCAGTACCGAACATACCAAGAATGCGGCAGAAAAGATGGCTGAGTTATTGGCTGATTATTCTCCTACTCTTGTAGATATCTATGAAGGCGATGAAACGCCGTTCCTCACCCATGATGTGTTGATTCTGGGCGTTTCCACATGGGGCGTGCAGGATCTGCAGGATGATTGGAATGATTTTTACCCCAAGTTCGAAAAGCTGGACCTGTCAAGAAAAACCATCGCCATTTTTGGCTTGGGTGATGCCTCCATTTATCCCAGTTCTTACGTGGATGCCATCGGCATACTCTATGAAATTGTTGTTCAAAAAGGAGCGACCGTCATCGGAGATGTCTCTTCCGAAGGATATGACTTCGAATACTCCAGGGCGTTCAAAGATGGTAGGTTTGTCGGACTACCGTTGGATGACGACTATGAACCCGAACTGACAGAAGAGCGTATCATCAACTGGTTGGAAACCCTGAAACCCTATTTCGTATAAATCCTCTAAAAAGTTTCCTATGCGCGGAATATCCACACAATGGAAGAGTTAAACAGAAATGGATTTGAAGTGGTGAAAACCAGCGATATCATCAATGGTCAATAGGATATCGCTCCCACGGGCAATTGTGTGATCACCCTCGAAGGGTCAGAACTACCTCGTGGCGGTGGTGGGCTGAGATGCATGGCAATGTCGCTGCGGAGAACAGCTACCAAATAACAACTGAATAACAACCGAACAGCTACAGTATCTCTTTGATCTCTTCCAGTGTCTGCACCGTATAAGTCGGCTCAAAACCCTCCGGAGCTATCCCTTCCGGATTGAACCATATCTGTGCTATACGGCTCCGGCGTGCTCCAACGATGTCGGCATCCCAGCTATCACCTATCATCATCGTCTGATCTCGCCTTGAATTGGTATTCTTCAATGCATAAGTGAATATATCGGGATGGGGTTTATTTATTTGCGCATCTTCAGAGAGGATCACCTTGTCGAAATAGGGCTTTAAGCCTGAATTTTCGATCTTTTTAAACTGCACCTCCCTGAATCCATTAGAAAGGATGTACATCCGGTATTTAGGTTTCAAGTAATCTAACAGATCTAACGTTCCCTCGATCAACCTTGTTTTGAGGGTAGTTCTTTCCAAAAAGTCGTCGCTCAACCTCTTTGCATACTCGGGATCAACGATCCCAAACTCCCTTACAGGAGCCAAAAACCGTTCCACTATAAGCTTCTCCTTCGTAATCTCCCCCTGCCTGTATAATCCCCATAGATGATGATTGCCGGGCATATAAATATCATAATATGCGTCGAACGTAGGATAAAATTCCTCATATCCGTAATCACGATAAATCTCTTCCAGACACTCCTTCCCATTTCTATGGATGTCCCAAAGAGTATCGTCCAGATCAATAAAAAGATTCTTATACTGCATCTATAAAAAATCACGGAGTGGCTGGAAACCACTCCGCAATATTATTTATTAATCTATTGTCATTAAATTTCTATCAACTCACTTCAATAATAAGGTACTTGGTAAGACTCCAGAAACGCTGGGTGTCAGTTATCAGGAAAGTCAATTTTCCATCACTCCCTTTCACAAACTCATAGGTACCTTCGGGATGTGTTGACCAGAGTTTACCTTTTGAGGTATACAATGGTATCTCAGTCACCTCACGAATATCTATCTTCAGAAAATAATCTTTATTGAATGTATCTTGCAACACACGTGTCTGTTGGAGAAACCCTCCGGAAAGGATCTTCTGGTCTTTTAGCTCACCGGCCGTGCCAAAGACATAGTAAGCAGTGTGCAATGACCGGTCCTGCTCCCTGATAGTGAGTGATTGCTGCTCAGCCTCAACGGCAAGGGAGGCGATATCTTGCGACAACTGGTTGATCTGTTCATCCTTCTGCGCCAATTGAGTTTGTAATTCTACCAATCGTATTGTACTCTCCCGCATCTCACTATTCAACCGATTGATGGTATTCTTCAACGATACAATCTCCTTATTGCTCCCGCTATATTTCTTATTCAACTCATCCAACTGAGTCTTGTTTCTCCGTAATATCTCGTTGATCATCTTAAAATTATCATTAACCCTATTTCGGGTAGCCTGACTCATCTCACCGGCCTCTGCCGATTGTGTAGAGATATATTTTTCCGCCTCTCTGATCTTGGCGAAATTCTCCTCCACCTCACTGATTACAGCCATCATCTCGGCAGCTTCAGCTTCGGTTCCGGCAGACTGCATCAACAAAGAATCACGTTGAGCCAGAAGCTCTTTATACTCTTTTGACTCCCTTACGTTTGTACACGAGACAATGAGCCCGATGACAAAAAACAGTATTCCAATCTTCTTCATATGATTAAAATTTTTCTTTCTATTAAACGATTGATGCTATAAAATAGTTTTATCAGTAGATTATAGTTTTATTTTCCCGCCACTACAATCACAAATTCTCCTCTTGGTTCATTTTCGCCAAAATAGAAGATTAACTCTCCAAGAGTACCTCTGACCGTCTCCGCATAGCGTTTCGATATCTCTCTCGACACCGAAGCGGCACGGTCATTACCCATATTCTCCGCAAGCTGGGAAAGTGTTTTCACCACACGATAGGGTGATTCATAGAAAATCATAGTCCGACTCTCCTCCGACAGCTGTTTCAACCGTGTCTGTCTCCCTTTCTTCTGCGGCAAAAAGCCTTCAAAACAAAAACGGTCGGAAGCCAGTCCCGACTCTACAAGGGCAGGTATGAAGGCGGTCGCTCCGGGAAGGCATTCCACCTCTACACCTTCCTGTATACAGGCGCGTACAAGTAAAAAACCGGGATCGGAGATGGATGGTGTACCGGCATCCGAAATCAGGGCGATACAATTTCCAGCTTTAATCCTTTCCACAACATGGGTCACTGCACGATGCTCATTGAATTTATGATGGGATTGCATGCCGGTTTCTATGCCGAAATGTTTCAGCAATATACCACTGGTACGTGTATCTTCCGCAAGAACCAGGTCACACTCTTTCAGTACCCTGATCGCCCTTAGCGTCATATCCTCCAGATTGCCTATCGGCGTGGGTACCACATACAGCTTCCCTATGTTCACTGCTTTTACATTCACTCAAATCCTCTTTTGATAATCAGGAGAAACTCCTTTACCGTCTGATTTTCAAAATTCCAATTCTGTTGACTTTGCAAATAATTTTCAGCTTCTTCAAAACTACCCAATTTGTTTAAAGCCTCCACTACTCTGTCCATTTCCGATCGGCTATTATTGAACAGTTCTCTCTGGAACAAAAAACGATCGTTGAGGCTAATTCCTCGTTTCAAATCCAGCAACGTGGGAGGTGCCTGGATAATATCATTCAAAGAGCGTGAGCCCTGTTTCTCCTGCCCATTCTTTTCTGGAAAAGCAACTTGTCCTGTACCAAGAGAAGAGGGGGCTACCTCACTCATTCTCGGATCACGGTATTCCGGCAAAACTATTCTTTCCATAGGGGGGAGCTCCTTTTCCTCTATTGTAGCCTCAGCCCTCTTCCAGGAAGGGCTGTCAGGCAGATTGTTCCCTATCTCTTCCTCAGGAGACGGTTCCGGCTCTTTGGCAGGATTGTTTCGTCCGTCTGATTCCGACAAGAATTGCACTAACCGCTCCATCTGGTCTTTCATCTCTCCGATCTGCATCAATTCCAGTTCGTGGAGCGACCTTGAGATCCTCTCTATCCGGTCGAAAGAGGCGCTAAAAAATGAGAAAGGCAACGTATCACTTTCCTTGACCGACAGAAGTCTCTTCTCCAATAACTCAAGATCACTCAAAAGCTGATCAATATATTCATCTCTTTTTTTCGACATTCGATATTTTTTTTGTTGATGGCTTCCATTAGAGGCTCATTTTGAGCAATGTCCCCATTTATACAACTTACAAAAGTAATCATTATTTAGAAAGCTCCACAAAATCATCGGACAAATTCACAAGAAATAACTTCCTTGAACTGCGGGTAATAGATGTATAGAGCCAACGGTAAAAATTCTCACCCATATAGGACTGCTGTATATATCCCAGATCGAGGAACACATTCTTCCACTCTCCACCTTGGGCCTTATGACAAGTAACGGCATACCCGTACTTCACCTGCAAAGCATTGAACCATGGATTGGATTTCACTTTTTTATACCTCTCCCGTTTGCGGGGTATATCGGCATAATCTTCCATCACATTGAAGAAGAGTTGGTCATTTTGCTCTCGCGTAAGACCCGGAACTTCGGTATGCAACACATCCAAAATGATTTTTGCTTCAAATTCAATCTCATAATCGCGATGATACAACAACACATTACAGAACCTGAAACCATACATCTCCTCTTCTCCCCTGACACGCTGCACCTCTACAAAGTCACCGTTGGCCAGAAAATCCAGATCCTCAAAATCATCTACCCAGAAATAGTTATTCTTGGTAATCATCAGTATGTCTCCACCAGAGATCTCCTCTTCACGGAACAGCACCCTATTTCTGATTCCATTATTATAGGCATTCACCCGTTTATTGGAACGGGATATGACGATGGTCTCCTCCACTCCCTCTCTTTGGTAGGAATTGGATATCTCATCGATCAATTCTGTGCCGGTAATACGCATCAGATCTGTAAAACCATCCAGTTTTAATTTCGGATACTCCTCTGTCGACCGGGATCTCAAAGCATTTCTTAGCATGGTGGCATTATACAGTATACCCGACTCTTCTTCCTGACGCACAATCTGGGTCAACGTTGCTTCCGTCACTTGCAGGGAATACGAACGCAGCATAGCTTTGTCGAGTGCGGGACTGTTTTCCTGTTTTACCGGTGGCAACTGGGCACTATCCCCCACGAAAAGTATCCTGCATCCCCGTACAGAATAGACATATTCGATCAGGTCGTCCAATAGCCTTCCTGTTCCAAATACAGAGAGATCGGACGATTCATTACTGATCATAGATGCCTCATCCACAATAAAGAGAGTATGCTTATGCAGATTCTCGGAAAGGGAGAAGCGAAGTGAATCCTCAGCAAACCTCTGCTGACAGTATATCTTTTTATGGATAGTAAATGCTCGTTGGGCCGCATAACCCGAAAAAACCTTTGCTGCCCTTCCGGTAGGAGCCAATAAAACGGTTTTTTGCCTGAATTGGGCCATCGTCTTCACAAGACTCCCGATAAGAGAGGATTTTCCCGTGCCTGCGTACCCTGTCAGTAAAAAAATATGATCGTCGATCCCTGAAAAAAGAAAACCGACAATCTTCTCCAGGGCTTTTATTTGGTCCTCCGTGAAGTTAAACGGGAAATTAACGCTGATTTTCTCAATAAAAAACCGATTTACCATTTTTTTTGGTATTTTTTCCCGTAAAAGTAGCACAATTATCATTCTTTTTCTAAATTTGTAGTCTAAAATCAGAAAATCAAAATTTAAACAGTATAAATATTAAAAGGAAAAGTCCATGAAAGTTGTAATGAGAGTGCTTTTAGCAGTAGCCATTATTCTTTTGGCTTATGTTAGCTGGAGAAGTATCCAAGGACAGGTTGATTTTGACGCAGAAGTGACAAAACGTGACAGGGCAGTTATCCAGCGCTTGGTGGATATCCGCACAGCACAGGTTGCTCTCCGCGCCCAATCAGGTTCTTACACAGCCAGTTTTGACACACTGATCCAGTTCGTAAAAGGAGGAAGAATTGCTACCATAGTAAAAGCAGGAGATCTCACAGAGGCTCAGTTGGAAGCGGGTATGACAGAAGCAAAAGCCATGCAGATCATCAGGTCAGGAAACGAAAAAGCGATAAAGGATGCCGGTCTTTGGGATGGCACAAAGAATGCCCCCCAGTTGGTGAGAGACTCTATCTATTCTCCCGCCATTGAGGTTTTGTATCCGAGTCGTCGCAATTTTGCTCCCGATTCTCTTGCATTCGTACCTTATGGGAATAGTGTTAAATTTGAGATGGGAGTCGATTCATTGGTTACTGCATCAGGCTATCCTATCCAGGTATTCGAAGCAAAGACACACTATTCGGTCTATCTGGAAGATCTTGACCAGAGATTAGTGGGCCAGAAGATCCAGGAAGTGCTTGATCGTCCGGGCAACAGATATCCCGGAATGCAGGTGGGTTCACTTGAGGTGGCTAACAATAATGCCGGTAACTGGGAATAAGGACCTCCCAAAATCAGCATATGTTTTTACCTGAAAATATCGATCTGGCCTATTCGGAAAGATACAATTTATCCATTCGGCTATCGCCGAATGGATTTTCTTTTTGCATCCATTGTCCAGGAGATACTACTATTTTTCATTTTCAGGAAACCGGACTAAGCAGTAAACTCTCTTATGTAGACAACATCAAGAAACTGATTTTTGATCTTGGTTTTTTCAGCCAGTCATTCAACCAGGTAACTGTTACTGTTGTCTCTCCCTTTTACACGCTTGTTCCCGAAACATATTTTGACAAGAAGCGGATTGAAAAGCTTTTTCGTTTCAATTTTCATGAAATAAAGGGGATTATTCTCACAGATAGTACCCCGGGAAATGATATCCGGACTCTTTTCAATATCGATGAAGGGGTCTATTCTTTTCTGTCGAGGAGTTTATGGAATCCAACATTCCATCATCACTCTTCACTTCTTACTCAACTATTCATCTCTCAGAGAGGTGATGAAACCGGAAAGTGTTGCTTCACCGATTTTCACGATAATTGTCTCACCATCTCCTCATTCTCCGGAGACCAACTACTTTCCACAAATACGTTTCAGGCAATTGACCCTCACGATGCCACTTATTTTATCGCAAGTGTATGGGAAAAGCTCCAATTCGACCAATCCACAGACAGGCTTTTTCTTTCCGGAGAGATAGACTCCCAAAAAGCGACAGTCGATCTGCTCAGAAAACTGATCCGACGGATCGAGCAGGTGGAATTGAGCCCAAAGGTGATATTGACAGAGGAACAAAAGAGAGCAATCCCCACTGATATCCTGGCTACCCTATGCGTATAATCGGAGGAAAATACAAGTCCAGACGAATTCAGGTTCCACCAAATCTGAAAGCTCGCCCTACGACAGACTTTGCCAGGGAAGGACTTTTTAATGTACTCAATAATCTCCTTGATTGGGAAGAGACCACAGCCTTGGATCTCTTTTCCGGTACAGGAAGCATTGCCTTTGAATTGATCTCACGGGGATGCCCCTACGTCGTCAGTGTGGAACAGAACCAGCACCATTTTAATTTTATATGCCGGACACAGGAAAAACTTGAGACAAAAGAGTTGTTCCCGGTAAAAGCAGATGTATTTAAGTACCTTCAATCTCTTAAACATCAATTCGACTTTATCTTTGCAGACCCTCCCTACGATCTGCCCGATACGGGAAAGATCTCCGAAATCATCATCCATAAACAACTGGTCAAAGAAGGAGGAATATTTGTTATGGAGCACTCCAAAAATCTCAATTTCTCACATCTTCCCCATTTTAAGGAAGAACGTAAATATGGGAATGTGCATTTCTCCTTTTTTGAATTTTAATCTCTACTTTTTCCACAAATCAGGACTTTCTCCCATCGTTTCTGTTGGTCAATCCAAAAAAACAATCTATATTTGCCACGTCAAAATAACAAATTGTCAAATGGACGAAGATTCCCGAAAATATAACAACAGTAACATCTTTGACCTATAAGGGAATAGACTCCTTTCAGTCAAAGTAGAAAGGAGTGTATTATGACAGATACCCAAATCAATTTTCAAAGACTCATAAAAGAGAGGGCATGGACCAGTCTGAAGAAGGAACTCACAAAACTGGATGTTCCCGATATCATCTACCTCATTGAGCACAGCAATCCATTTCAATCTATCATCTTCTTTCGTCTTCTTCCCGGAAAAGAAGCCACAGAGGTATTCAGTGAACTTCACCCCGACAAACAGGGTGAAATTATCGACGGGCTGGCACATCATGCATCGCGTCTCGCCGCCCTGATGAATGATATGGATCCTGACGACCGTACAGCGCTATTTGAAGAGTTACCCGGGAAAATTGCCCAGCAACTGATGCAGTTGTTGAGCACTGAAAACCTGAAACAAACCACACAACTGCTCGGATATCCGGAGGAAAGTATCGGCCGGTTGATGACGCCTCAGTATGTAGCGGTGAAATCACACTTTACCGTCGCAGAGACACTGCAACATATCCGCCGGTTCGGGAAAGAGGCCGAAACATTGGAAGTGGTGTATGTGGTAACCCAGCAATGGAAACTGATCGGTGACCTCCCCATCCGCGATATATTACTCGCCGGACAGGATGAAAAGATAGAGGATCTGGTCGATCATAAAGTTGTGGTATTAAATGCTTTTGATGACCAGGAAACAGCGGTACAGGTCTTTAAAGATTACAATCGTGTAGCCTTACCCGTTGTGGATAGCACCAACACACTGCTGGGTGTTGTTACCATTGATGATATTTTTGATGTGGCAGAAGAAGAGGATACCGAAGATTTTCACAAGTTTGGTGCGATGCAGGATGCGATCATCAATCCTGTACTGGCAACTGTCTCCTTTCTTTACAAAAAACGGGTAGGCTGGTTGATGGTACTGGTATTTATGAATGTTTTCTCG
>JBAYRG010000107.1:0-8956 GCA_041676805.1 Proteiniphilum sp. | reverse complement strand
TTCAGGTAATCACCCTTGATTTCAAAATCATCCCCCACTTTTACTTTCGAAGTGGTTATCGACTCAATGACAATAGGTTCCAAGAAGGTGAGCATTGTATTCGGCGTGATATCTCCCTGAGGCGTACGCAGTATCACATAACCGGGTTGTGCGGTTTGTGGAATAATCACCCGTACCTCGGTTTTTTCCTTTTTGGTAAACTCGGTTATCTCGGAAACTCCGGGGATCACCACAGCGGTAGCCCTATCCACGTTTGTACCTACAAATCGTAGTTCTCCTCCACGCAAAGCGGGGCTGGGTCCGAAAGCTTTTACCGTTATTCCGGTGTCTGTCATCTGATCGGTACTCAAATCGTCCCCATTATCACAGGCAGAGACAATAAAAAGAACACTTACCAATACAAGACATATCATCCCAAGTGATGTTATTTTAATTCTTTTGTTCATAACTGTATTGTTTTTGAATGGTTATTCACCCGGCACTACACGGACATTGTCTATCAGGATGACAGGACTGCAATCAGTGCCAGTGGCATCTTCCCTACCCCTGTTGTAGATATACATATTCAACGCACCGAAATGTGTCGGAATTTTCTCCAGGTCTGTTCCTGAACCGCTTAGATTAAAATTCGCAATAGGGATGGAAACGGTTACCCATCCGTCGGTTGTATAAGAACCCCCTGTCTCCTTCCAGGGTATCCACTGTGCACGGGGAACGGAATCATCCCATAAGGCAGACTCCAGTGAGCCTTGCTGGACAAAGAAAATATTCATCGGCAAAGCGCTCCACGCTTCCAATACATTTACCTCAAATTTAAAAATAGACGTTGCCGGTTCGCTGGGAAACAGGTTGCCGGCAGGTACACCGTTATCTTCACCCCAGAAGTTGCACTGGAAGTTTTCACTGGGACTCTCCCATAAGCCTGCCTTCATATCCCCTCTTAATTTCATATAATTACCGGAGATTGCGTCGGGTCCCGTCTCAATAAGGGTCGGACGTCCCCAACCCGGTACAATTGGATAATCGTCGAAGTTAAAAAGGATACCCCGGTCGTCGTGAAATACGAACTTGGTGCGCCCGCTATTACCATAAGCCGTTGCGACAGATATGGCGCCTTTCACATCCATTGCAGGAGATCTGAAAGTTATCTGTGTTTTCTGTATATCCACTATATCACTCCTCGGCACAACATACTCGCCAATCATGATACTCAACGCTAAGGTCTGGATGTCGAAGAAATAATCACCGTAAAGTATCACATCTTCTCCTTCGGGAACTTGTTCACATTTAATGCTTGCTACTTCCGGAGCGGGAATCCTTACAATGAAATCATATCCAACTCTTTCTCCGGATTTCAATACCATCACGATTTTATCGATCTTTTCATTGGGTACATCTTTCGGTACTGTCACCAACAAGGTATTTTTCGTAATAAAATTGATGTTGAGTAAAGCTTTTATATCATTGAAATAAAGTTCCTGGATACTGGTCAGGTTATCGCCAACCAAACAGATCGTTTCTCCCATATAAGCTCCCACCAATAGGGAATCGGCTTTTTCAGGGTCGGGCGGGCGAACGTAGTAAATAGTGGGCACTCCGTCCGTCATTTCATATTTCCCCTTATTATCATCCTCACAGGCACCAAAGAATACCAAAGTGGCCGTAAACAACAGGAATGAAAATAGTCTCATAATGTGTATATTGTTCTTCATATCTGTAATTTATTCGTATGTATACTGACTTAAATCATAATCAATGGGGTCTTTTGCCAGGTTTGGGTTCATCGCCAAATCGGTAGACGGGAAAGGCATCGTAAATTTACTTAACGTAAAGGGCTTTCCATCAGGCTGTCCTTCGTTAATGCGTGGAGCGGGTTTACCGTTATCATCTTTCGGATAACTGTTCTCTCCTCCCTGTCCCCAGGTTTTCCAACCCTCGTCAAAATAATAAGTGTTTAATCCCACATAGTTTTTCCGGTTTTGGGCATTCAGCCTCGCCAATGCTTCATTGGGCTTGTAATAACTCAGTCGCACGAAGTCATACCAGAAATCACCTTCAAAGGCCAATTCCAAACGGCGTTCCTTGAATATATCGTCAAAGGTAATGGATGTTTTTTCGGCAACTCCGGCACGTTTGCGTATTTCATTAAAAGCATACAAGGCTTCTGGATCTGAAGTAGAAGCATTATTTCCCAAAATAGCTTCGGCATACACCAAATACATATCGCCCAAACGCAAAATATGAGTAGCCAGATTGTTTTTCCTGTCCATCATCGGAATACCGAATTCGGCAAGATGGTCGGCGTTGTTACCCACAATATGCTTTACACAGTTGGCACCGGTAGAACTGTTAAAGTCTCCCACCACCTTACCGTAGAATTTCGCAAAATCAAATCCGCCAGAAAAACTTACCGGTTGGCCGTCTGCACCTACTTTGGTGGGATGATCACGCCAGAAATACTCATATACGTCACCATACATCATCATGGTAGCTTTCCGGCGTTTGTCAGTATTTTGGCGGTTAGGCGAGATGGCTCCCGAAGGGGTTAACCCGTCAAATTTTTCGCCAAATGCCTCCTGTAAATCGAGCGAAGGTCCACCCCAGCTCCCCCAGCCGCTGAATTCGCTAAACGCACTGGATACCAGGTCGGATTGCAAGTCGTTAGAAGCCGTCCAATAGGTTTCTCCGGCTATTACCCAACGCCATGCGATAAGGCTTTCGTCAGAAAGATTCTTGCTTCCACGAAAGATATCAGCATACACAGGCTCTAAGACCCTTCCACTTTCACGTACCACTTTACGGGCATATTCCCTGGCTTTATCCAGATCATCCTGGTTGCGCGTACCGTTTTGGCCGTAGCCCGATTTGGTGAGATACACTTTTGCCAGCAGCCCGTAAGCGGAATATTGATCGATTCTGCCTGTCTGATGCGCCTTTTCCGGAAGCCATTCAATGGCTTTTTCCAACGTCATGACAATGTAATCATATACATTATCAATTTTGGCACGGTATAAGTTGTTGTATTCTCCGGTTGCCAGCAATTCCGTATTATTATGGACAATAGGCACTGCACCATATATCCGCACCATATAAAAATAGGCCATCGCCTTCCATACGAGCGCTTCGCCTTTGGCGGCATTGCGCCCGGTTTCGGTCGTACCGGGCCCGGCATAGAGGTTGATATTTTCCAATACGGTATTGGCACGGGCATTCACTGCCCATAGGGAAGCGGACATATTTTTCACCTCTTCCATATCTTCGTTGGGAGTGAGCATCCAGAATCCGTTGCCATCCATAAAATAATTGCCTGATTGACAATCTCCCACACGTAGCCATCCCCGGAAAAAATCAAACCAGGGAACGGTATAAAGCGGATTTACGGCTTGGAAACATTGCTCATCGTTCTGATAAAAATCAGACAATGTATAATTGGCTTTATCGGGACGATTTAAAAAATCCTCGCAGGAAATCATCCCTATTGCTATCGCTACAATGAGTAGCAGTTTATTGATTCTTTGCATATGATTGTAAGGTATTATAATATTAAAATGACAAATTAACACCAAAAGAGATAATCCTTGGAGCCGGATAGCGCCCCTGGTCAAACCCGAATGTATATCCGGTAGCATCCTGCGGATTTATACCCACTTCCGGGTCATAACCCGAATATTTAGTGAATGTCCATAGATTCTGTATATTCGCATATACACGGATGTTCTCTATCTGTCCTTTACGGAGCATTCTTTGCGGAAGAATATAACCCAGCACAATATTTTTTATCCGCAAATAGGAACCGTCTTCAATATACCTGGTGCTGATACGTTGGTTATTGTAGGGTAAACTCTTGCCGGCACGCGACATCTTTGTGTCGGGATTAGAGAGTGTAACGTTATCGATATCCTCAAACCAGTTGTTGATCATTTCACCGGAATTATAAGGATTTTCCACCGGGTATTGCTTATCAGGATCTATGGGAATAAGATTGGCATAATCCATCGCTTTTTTCAATTGGTTGTTCCAATACCCCATACCGGTAAGATCGCGGCTTAAAGCGTTAAATATTTTATTTCCGTAGCTGCCTTGCACAAACAAGGTAAGGTCGAAATTCTTATAGCTGAAGGTATTCGTCAATCCATACGTGAATTTCGGAAGCGGAGAGCCTATATTCGTACGGTCGTAAGTATTGATCTTGCCATCCGGTTTCCCATCGGGACCGCTAATGTCCCTGTATTTTATATCGCCTACGAACACAGTGGAATACCGGTCATAACCATACTCCGGTATCTCGCCCCACAGATGTTCTTCTATTTCCTGTTTATTTTTATATACTCCATCGGCTATATAACCGTAAAACTCATATAACGGAGCGCCTATCCTCGAAAGGCTTACCACATCACTCCATTGCCCGTAACCTTCAATACCGGAGGCATCGGTACCCGACAGTGCGACCAGTTTATTCTTGTTAAACGAGATCTGGAAATCGGTATCCCATGTAAAGTCACCGGTAAAGTTGCGGGTGTTCAACGAAATTTCCAATCCTTTGTTGTTGATGGTTCCATAATTACCCATCGGAGCAGTCAATGCAGAGTTGCCATTTCCTCTCGACCCGAAATAAGAAGGTAACTGTAATTGCATCAACATATCATTGGCAGTCTTGTCATACAGGTCTACGACCAGATTAATACGGTCGTTTAGGAAGTTGAGGTCAAGCCCGAGGTTCCATTGTTCCTGCGTTTCCCATTTCACATAAGGATTGGCTATCTGGGCCTGCTTGTAACCTGCGCCTAAGCCTGTAGGGAACATCTGAAGGCTTGCACCCCACAATCCTCCTCCTATATTGGAGTTGCCTGTCTGTCCCCAGCCAATACGCAGTTTACCGTTACTGATGATGCTATTCAGCGATGTAAAGAAGGCTTCATTCGAAAAGCGCCAGGAAGCTGCTGCCGAATGGAATCCCGCCCACCGGTTCTTAGGCCCGAAATTGGAAGACCCGTCATAACGATAGGTATAGGTTAACAGGTAGCGGTCATCGTAATTATAGGTCTCACGCGTAAAGAAAGAGGCCATTGCCCCATCACCCATTCCGTCGGCAATCTGGTAAGTATCCTGGTCACCTAACTGAGGGTTACGTATCTCGTTTCCAGGCAGATTATCAGCGCCTATCCTCTGCCATTCCCAGGATGATTCCCAGACTTCCTGGCCGGCCATTGCTATAAATGAATGCTTATCTATCCGGCCGTTATAGGTCAGATAATTCTTAAGCTGCCAATACATATTGTTGTTCCGTTGCCAATATATCCTGTTTATCGGTCGTTGTACGGCCGGCCCGAAATCATAGGTCGGTTGCCATTGTTCCGAACGGGAATTGCTGATGTCATAGCCTAATTCGGTATGCCAGGTCAAATCTTTTAAAGGGGTTATATCCATAAAAATATTACCGTTCAGTTTCTGGCGGTCCAACAGGTTCTCATCCAATTCGGCAATGGCGATCGGATTGATACGGGTATAACCTTCCCTCACCGTGGAGGCATAGTTTCCGTAAGCGTCATAAACCGGTATATCAGGAGGGGTAAGAAGAGAATAAGTCAGCACGCCTTCGGTTCCTTCGGCACGTCCCAGGCGTTCGCTTGTTTTCGAGTACATGGTGTTTAAGCCTAACTTCATCCATGGTTTTAAGTTGGCATCCAGGTTCACCCTGAACGAATAACGGTTGAAATCGGTACCTATGATCGTCCCTTCCTGATCCATGAAAGAGCCGGACACATAGTATTGTACGGCATCCACACCTCCCTGTGCCGAAACAGTATGCTGGGTCATCAATGCCTGACGGAAGATCGCATCCTGCCAATCAGTACCCTTACCCAACAGAGAAGGATCACGGTACTCGGGAGTACCATCCGTACCTCCGGTTGTAGCAGCAATGGAATGATTGTAAATCGCGTACTCCCGAAGATTCATCATATCCAGGCGACGGATCTGGTCTTGTACACCAAACATTCCTTCGTAAGTAAACTTTGCCTTTCCCGATTGGCCTCGTTTGGTTGTGATCAGGACAACACCATTAGCGCCTTGAGCACCGTAGATAGCGGTTGCCGAAGCATCTTTCAAAATCTCCATGGACACGATGTCGGAAGGATTTAACGTGGAGAGTGGCGAAATGGCTCCCCTCCCATTACCCAGGTTCAATCCCAAACTGAGACCGGTAGTACTGCCGCCCTGAAAAATAACACCGTCAACCACATACAATGGTTCCGCACCTGCATTGATGGTAGCTTGTCCGCGGATACGGATAGACACCGCCGAACCCGGAGCGCCAGAAGTCATCACCGAGGTAACACCCGCCGCACGTCCTTGCAGCGCCTGGTCCAAGTTGGTGACAATAGAACTTTTAATTTTATCTTCACTTACCGATATGGAGGCTCCTGACAAATCACTTTTTCTCATGGTTCCATATCCCACCACAACAACTTCATCCAACATCTCGGCATCTTCTTCCATGGTAATACTCAGGATGGAACGATTCCCGATAGTGGCTTCAAGTGTCTTATAGCCGATACTGGACAAAACCAACACCGGATTTTGCGTTGTTACATTCAAGGAAAAATTCCCATCGATATCAGTTATAGTACCGTTTATAGTTCCTTTTTCCATAATATTCACACCAATCATCGCAGAGTTGTCTTTACTGTCCATCACAGTACCGGTTATTCTGCGCTGCTGTGCCATCAACGAAAAGCTCATTATCAGAGCCATACATAATATAACAATGTTTTTCATACAATGATGATTATTATAAAAATTGATAAAAATCGTACTTATGTTACAAAAATAGACATATGCTCGATTAAATTCAAGTATTATATTATCTTATCATGATACTTTCTTAATCAACTGTAAAAAAATAAAATAAAAAAGGCAACAATTTTATGTTTCGAAGAAGCACTATTACTGATCTTACAATTTTAACCGCTTATTATTGATCAACAAATCTCAGATAATCAGTTTCTTTTTTCGATAGTTTTCACGGAACTCTTTTGGAGAGCAGCCTTTTCTTTTCTTAAAAATACGATTGAAGTTTGACAAATTGTTAAATCCGCATTCGTAACATATTTCAGCCACGGCATTTGTCGTATCCACCAAAAGCCTTGCAGCATATCCCAAGCGGATATCAATAATATAATCGGACACGGTTTTTCCTGATCTCAGCTTAAAGAAACGGCTCAACGCCACGGGAGTCATCCCTATGATACCTGCAAGATCTTCCAGGCGGATCTCCTCTTTATAATGGTTATTGATATAGTCATATACTTTCCGTACGCGCCGGCTGTCGGAATTCTCATCGATATGGGCAAACGAAATACTCGCCAGCGTACGGTAATTGTCGCACAAGGATAGCTCATACAGAATGGTCAGCAGTTTTATCACTGCATGAAATCCTGATCTCTCGGCAGAAAGCGTATCAAGCATGGGGTAGATCTTCATAATGATTTCCATGGGGAAGTTAATCCCTTTCTGCGCACTGTTGAGCATCTTCCGGATACTGTCGAACTGGTTCTTATGGATGAGATTACCAAAAAAAAGATCCTTGGAGAACTGGATGGTGATCTCCCTGATATGTTTCGAGGTGCATTGATGTTGCTCCCACACATGTTCTAACTCTTCACCTGCGATAAGCGTAAGGTCGTATTTGCCAATGATCTCGACGGAGTCGCCCACGATACGCCTTACCCCCTCGGCATTTTCAATATAATTGATCTCGAATTCGCTGTGGGAATGTAAAGGATAAGTAAATTCCGATTTTCTCCGGTCGGCAATATAAAAGCAATCCTTATCCGATAAGGGAGTGATTTCGTGTATAATATGTCTGCTATCCGGATTGCTCATCGATATTGACTATTTATACCATATAATTCAATTCATTTATAAAGATTGTACTAATCAAACATTCTTTTGAATTTATCAAATACTTTTCTCTGCTCCGTTTTAGATGGAATAAAGTTCTCCGACTTATCCATCTCCTGCAACAGCTTCCGCTCCTTGTCGCTGAGGTTCTCCGGAACATACACATTCACGTTGATCAACTCGTCACCTTTGCCAAAACCGTTCACCGAAGGAAGTCCCTTATTGCGTAAACGCAATACTTTTCCCGGTTGTGTACCCGGTTCAATCTTCACTTTGGCCACACCGTCAATGGTGGGTACTTCCACCGTACCGCCAAGGGCAGCTGTGGGAAAACTAAGGAACAGGTTATAAATCACGTCATTTTCGTCACGGATCAGATCCGGATCCTGTTCTTCTTCCACAACGATCAACAGGTCGCCGTTGACCCCTCCTCTTCGGGCAGCATTTCCTTTCCCCGACATGGACAATTGCATCCCTTCGGCTACTCCGGCAGGTATCCTGATAGAGAGTATCTCTTCATCACGAACGATTCCTTCGCCACTGCAATGGATGCATTTTTTGGTGATAGTAGTACCCTCTCCATTACAGGTAGGGCAGGTAGAAGAGGTTTGCATCTGTCCAAGGATCGTATTGGTCACACGTGTCACCACACCTGAACCGTTACAGGTTCCACAAGTAGAAGTGGAACTTCCACTTTCAGAACCGTTTCCATTACAATGCGAACAGGATACATATTTCTTCACCTTGATCTTCTTCTCCACACCATTAAGGATCTCCTTTAGATTCAGCTTCACCTTCACCCGAAGATCGGATCCCCTGTTGACTCTCCTCCCCCGTTGGGAACCAAAGCCGCCGAAGCCGCCGAAGCCACCGAAATGGCCGCCAAAGATATCCCCGAATTGAGAGAAGATATCTTCCATCGACATACCTCCACCGCCAAAACCGCCTGAAGCAGCTCCTCCTACGCCTGCGTGGCCGAACTGATCGTACCGGGCACGTTTCTGCTCATCGCTCAGCACCTCATACGCCTCTGCCGCCTCTTTAAACTTCTCTT
>JBAYRG010000106.1:0-8960 GCA_041676805.1 Proteiniphilum sp. | reverse complement strand
ATATACGGTAGCTTTTTCCCAGTCGCTGTCATCGAGTGCTGCCAGGTTCCATCCTTTCACCTCTTTACGGGCATCCCATACCTCTCCTCCGTAACCACCTACGCCAAAACCCCAGTTCCCGGTTAACATGTTGGGACTGGGATAGGTTTTCCACGACTCGTCGGTCGCAATCCTTATTAGTTTTTGACCATTTTTGCTCCAAATATCTGTTTGTGCGATTGCGATGGGGGTGCGAGGCTTATCAGGAGTTGCATAAGGTCCGAAGATAGACCAGGAAGTTCCCAGCCATAGGAGAATGACGTTTTTACCGGAAGTAAGTGCCGGGGCAATATCATAGGCAATATAGCGTGCCCGTTTGGTATGATCCGTGACTGCCGGTGCGAGCAGATGATCGTCGATCTTCTTTCCGTTGACATACACTTCATGATATCCTACCGATGCCACAAATAATGTTGCTTTAGCGGGTTTTTCCTTTAAGTTGAATACCTTGCGAAACCAGGGATCCTGCATCTTGTTGGGTCCCTCTGCCGGATTGTAGGATTTGTTTGTGCCGATCCACTTTGCACTCCACTCTTCCCGGGAAAACAATCCGGTACTCCATTCGGCTGTTTTGCTGTAATCAGATATCTCTCCCTTTTCATCTTTGACGGATACCGTCCAATAATATTTTTGATCGGATTGAAGTGGTTTGCCTCCATATTCAATCAGTTGCATATTGTCTGATTCAATCCATCCACTATCCCACATGTCACCGAAATTATCACTCTTTTTTTTCTTTACGCTGCCGACCAATATACGATAGGCTGTCTGCTGTTGACTGTAAGCGGAATCGTCTGTTGGCTGCAGTGTCCAACTGAAACGCGGATGAGTTATATCCAATCCGGTTGGATTTGTCAGGTATTCACAGGTGAGATCGACAGGCATCATTGATGATTGTTTGTTTCCGCAAGCCGTTATTGCGGTTAATGTGAGTATTGTCAGAAAAAAAATCGCTCGTTTCATATTTTAGAGTAAAGAGTAAAGAGTAAAGAGTAAAGAATAAAGAATAAAGAATAAAGAATAAAGAATAAAGAATAAAGGATAAAGACCCTCAGAGTCCGGAACCATATTATTTTTCAATTGTAAAAGAGAAATCATGCGTTCCCGCATCCAGTTTTATCAACTTCTCCCCTTTCACATAATCGGGAAGATACAAAGTGGCACTGCTATTTGCAGGCACTACTACCCGGTAGTTTATCCTTTTTCTTCTCCAGTTCCATTTCCATTGAGATTGAATTAAACCATAGGGTGAATTGTGCTGTGCATCAAACATTTTCAGCTCTTTCTCAAAATGAGGGCGAAGGATAATATGCTTAAAGCCGGGTTGTGCGGCATCGGGATAGATGCCCCCCACTCCTTTGAAGAACCATGCTCCTATTTCACCGAACATCATATGATTATCGGAGATATCTCTCTCCGCATTCAGATCCCAATTCTCGAGCAGGGTAGTGGCTCCGTTCACGATCCACCAACCCCAGGAGGGATAAGTGTCCTGCACCGCTACTTTATAAGCGACATCGGGATAGCCGTTTTCGCTCAATGCATTCAAAATGGCTTTGGCTCCTAATACACCCACATCAAGATGGAAACCGGCTTCTTCTACTTTTTTCGCTAGATTCCGGGCTACTATGGGTACCATATCTTCCGGAACCACTTTCCATTGGAGGGGTACGCTTAGTTCGGTTTGAGTGCCGCTGGCATAAAGGCCGGTTTTATAATTCAAATATTTCTTGTTGATTGCATTTTTAATTTTCTCTGCCAATGTGGAGTAATATTGATAATCCTCTTCTTCTCCGAATAGTTTCGCTGCATCGGCCAGTATCTTTGTATCTACATAGAAATAAACAGAGGAGGTCAATTCCAAGTTCGAGTGTGATTTCACCGGCACCCAATCCCCCCGTCCCCATGAAGTGAGACCCATGGGGCTTGTCCGATCCACATAATCCACATATCGTTTGATATTCTCGTAGCAGTCTGCCAACAGTTTGCTGTCGCCATAGAACTTATATATTTCCCAGGGAATAATAGCAATTGTACTGGTCCAGTCCAGCCCGTTATGGGTCCCATATCCCCATCCTCCGGTGGGAATAATATCAGGCAATACGCCATTGGGTTGTTGTTCGTCCCGGTGGTCGGCCAACCATTTCTCATATATCGTAATGGCATCGAAGTTATAAAGAGCGCTCTCTATGGCAAGATGGCCGTCTCCTGTCCATCCATTCTTCTCACGTTGCGGACAATCGGTAGGATACCCCATCAGATTGGAGAGATAAGCGTTATTGGTCGCTTTCCATAAATTGTTGATAAGATCACTCGAGGTGTCAATTTTTCCAATCGGTGGCACATCACTATGCATGAAATAAGCAGTCAGGCTATTTTTATCCAAATCAACCGGTTTATTGCTTGTGATCTCTACATAGCGAAAACCTTTGTAATTGAAACGAGCCATAAACTCATCCTCGTCTTTCCCACTTAATATCAATATATCGGTCTGGAAAGGATCTTTTTCTCTATCTCCCCGATAATAAACATCAATATTCGACAGATCGATACGTCCATTATCGTGAAGACGTTCACCATGTTTTATCCTTAGTTCGGTACCCTCCTCACCAGAGACTTTTATCTTTGTCACTCCTGACATGTTTTGTCCAAAATCATACACGTAGGTCGTTTCATCAATTTTATTGATAGAGCTGGCAGGTAAAGTCAATACATTCCGAATCGGTCTCAGTTGCTGGGTGGTAATGTAGTCTGATGGTGCGGAGCGCAACATCACCCCTTGCCATTGTTGATCATCGAATTCCGGCTCACTCCACCCCTCTTGTTCCAGCCGCGCGTCGTAATGTTCTGCCGTATAGATACTATTAAAAATTATAGGGCTATCCGATCTTTTCCAGCTGAGGTTTGTCGGGATGATTTCTTCAGTGCCGTCGGTATATGTGATACGCAAGTCGAGGCAGAATGTGGGACGGTTACGCCAAGGGGCGCGGTGAAAATCCCATACAGCCATCGATTGATGGTTATACCAGCCGTTGCCCAGTATCACCCCTATGGCGTTTTTACCTCGTTGCAGGGGGGCGGTTACATCGTGGGTGACATAAAGATTTCGTCTGTCGAAACGGGTGTACATCGGATCGAGTCGCTGGCTGCCAATCTTTTCTCCATTGATATAGAGTTCATATAATCCGGCAACAGCAATATATATGCGGGCTGAAGCGATCTCTTTGGCGGTTTCAAATTCTTTACGGAACCAGGAAGCGGGCTCATAATGGATATCCCGGCCATCACTGATCCAGTCTCCATGCCAGTTGCCGACATCCATCATTCCGGTCTCAAAGGAGTGGATGCCGGATAGACTCTCCTCCCGATCCGCATCCCATGCTATTACTCTCCAGTAATATTTTGTAAAAGGTTCGAGTTCATCACCGTTATAGGTGATTAGTTGTAGATCTGAGTTTATTTTTCCAGAATCCCAGATGTCGCCTTCTTGGTTCACTATTTTCAGGGAGTCGGTACTGACAATCACTCTGTAAGCCGACTGCCATGCTCCCTCTCTACTATCTTCAATCTTCCATGTCAGCCTGGGGTTGGAATTGTCTATGCCAATCGGATTTTCAAGATGATCGGTTTTCAGATCAACTGGAAAGAAAGATGATTCACCCTTTGCAAAATAGGTGAATATAAGGAATATAAATAGTACCGCACATTGGTAAGATTTAGCCATAAATAAAGGTCCGTTTTATTATTTAGAGGTTGTATAGCAATATCTTACAAAAATAAACATTTTTTTTGATTCGATAAATATCTTAAAATGACATAAAGACTTAGTTATTTGATATGAAAGTGATAGTTTATATCCTTTCTATCTTGGAGGATTGGTGACTTTATTTATTCACCATTACCATGACTCCATTTGCCACGGCACGTTCCGAACCATCAGACGGTGAATTCTTCACATTTCCGTTGATCACCATGCAAGAGGATCCTCCTCCGTCGAGATTAACGGCGGTATATGCGCCCAGCGCTTTCATGATGGCACCCACCTGCCCGGTTGTAGCTCCTGCGGAAAAATTGTCCTGCCGCCCATCAATGACGATCATATACACTTTTTTCCCGTCTTGGGAGTATCCTATTGCTGTGCGCGGATGGGCTTCGTTCCACGTATTGACCGGCGATCCATTTTGTAGTATAACGCCACTGCCGTCATACCCTACAACATTCAAATATTTGTCTGAAACATTGTTTCCATTGATTTTTATTTCCATCCTGACATTTATTTTATCGCCGATATTGAGTTTGCCGAGGAATGTTTTCGAGTCGTTTCCGGAGGAAGCATTTCCGACAAGGATTGCACCCTGTCCGTTGAAATCCTTTCCTTTGTACGGGCTGGCAGCGGGAATGGTTGTTTCAATGTTGTAGTCTATTCCGGTGACGGTAAATTCCATTGCGTCGTTCACGCGCCATCCATCTTTGGGGTGGGATAGTGACACCATGGTGCTTACATAGGGCGACCAGACAAAAGCGGAATCGGTGGGGTAAGAATTGGCCAGGTTATTGAAAAGGACCAGTTCTCCTGCATTGGCATAACCATTGACCTCTTTCAGCGGAAATGCTTCATTTTCCGTAGTTACCTGTCCCGAAAAAGAGACGTTACTACTGTATCCGGGCGTGCCGTCGTCACGGATAATAAATCCGGCTGATGATGAGAAAGGAGTCTGTATTACCATCCCATTACTGACTTCCGCACCGATAGGGCGATTGTTGATGTAGGCGTATCCGGTTTTATTACCGCTCGATAAAAGATAAAAATCCCCATTGATTACGGCAATCGGCCTGGTACCCGAAGAGGAGTATTCTTTCAGTTTGCGGCTATACATGACAGTAGGACGCTCTACATTTCCCCATGTGGCCTGCGAAGCAGGACAAACTTCCACCTTATTTCCCGACTGGGTGATATCTACTTCTAACGAGTTTATTACCAGTCCTTTTCCTAGCGTGCCAAAGCCATTGACAAACTCGGGGATTTTAAACTTGAGCCATCTGACACCCTCTGAAATTTCTTCATAATTCAATGTGTCTGTATTGTAAGTGACCGATCCAATGCTGATTCTGAGGGGAGGTTGTGAGACCGTAACGGGTATATTTTTTTCTATGTTTCCCGATTTTACAGTGACGGTAGCAGTCCCGACTGATTTTCCGGTGATGAAGCCGGAGGCACTTATTGAGGCAACACTTTCATCGTTGGAACTCCATTTGAACGAAATTCCGGACGCTTCTGCCGGCTCGGGTTTCGCGATGACCTGTCTTCCTTGCCCCACTTCAAGAATGACGGTTTCGGGAGATACAGAAATTGCCGTCAACGGGACATCGGTGCTGATTACCGTAACCTCGATTTTTTTGTTGATTTTAGTGGTAGTCCGCGCGCTGATGGTTATCTCCGTTATTCCGGCCGATATCGCCTGTATGGTGCCTGTTTGGGAGACAGTGGCTATTTCTGGTCTTTTTGATTCCCAGAGAAAGGGCATTTCATTCTTGTCGGCGTCAGAGGGTATCGGTTCTGCCTTTATCTGTTGAGAATTGCCTATCGCCAAACTCACTTTCTCCGATGTCACACTAATTGCTGTTAATGCTTTTCCCTGTTCGTTCTCCTCTTTGCAACCGAATAGGGTTAGCAAAGCAAGAAGAATTAAAAATAAATTGTCGCTCTTCATCCTGTTTGGTTTCTAAAAATAAATCTACTCAGATAAGTCGTTTTCTTTAAAATATACCCTCTCCACCATATCCTGTAAGATGGGTAAAATTAAAAAATGGGGTTTTCAGAGGAGCCCCATGAACTATTCGAGTGTAAAGTTAGAAAACTTTATTTGAAATCCAAAACCGACAAATAACTGACGGCAGAATAATTGAGAACTCTGACTCTGTCAAAATTGGTATTGATTAATTTCACTTTAAATTCATAATCTCCCGATCCTACTTCGAAAACGACCCGGCCCGTTTCGTTTCTTAAGAATTTTATTCCTTGGGTGGCCGATACCTTTTTTCCGCTTTCTGTTATTTGTTTTTTGTCTTTTGCCGGGATGGATATGACAGCCTTACTGTTTGCCGGAACGGTAATGTTCCATTCAAAAGAGTCTTCGCTCTTTTTCCAGGCACTTTTTATCAATCCATGTGTGGAATGGTAGGAGGCTGTAACATAGGTCAGTCCATCCACATCATATGGATGCATCTCTATTTTCTTAAATCCGCAATTTCCCGGAGCATTTTGAATGGCTCCCAGATACTCATAAAACCAGACAATAAGATCACCCAGCAGCATGACGTGATTGTGAGAGTTCATCGCAGGATCGGCGGTATCGCCATTCCATAGTTCCCATATTGTAGTTGCACCGTTTTCAATCATATATCCCCAACTTGGATAACTGCGGTTGGTCGCTATCTGGAAAGCAAGATCACTGCGTCCATACTCTGATAATGAACGCATCAACCATTGAATGCCGACTAATCCGGTACTTACATGTCCATTAAAATCATTTTGCGTTTTATGAACAATATTTTCAAATACTTTTTCTTCATAACCCTCTGGCACCAAGCCGAAACGAAGTGATAACAGATTGGCGGTAACGGTATTGTTGCTGTATTGAGCTGTTTCTCTATTGAAGAAACGGTTATTATAGGCTTCTTTTATGAGTGAGGCCTGATCGGAGAATTGTTTTGATTCATCATTTTTGTCTTGTAGTTGGGCAAATTTCTCCAATAAACGTAACATGTGATAATAGAATGATGTTCCTAATAGAGTACCATCGGTTTTACGTGCCGGATCGGCGGAGTGAATCATTTCCGGTGATTCGGGTGGCATACACCAGTCGCCGTACAGATCACGCGGCATGATATTGTCTACCATGAAATTATCGGACATGAATTTTATCCATTTTTTCATGGATTCGTAATGTTTGACAATAGGTCTGGCATCCCCATATTGATTATATAGCATATCGGCAATAATGAGATAAGCCGCTGGCCAGGTCATATTGTCATTATAATTTTTCCAATAAGCAGGCGCTATATCAGGGATACTTCCGTTTTCTAATTGCGACTCCTCTATGTCGTCGAGCCATTTTGCATAAAGATTGTGATTCCTGAATATAAAACTTTCACCCAATGATCCTGTAGCTCTGTCTCCAAGCCATGCCATTCGTTCATCGCGTTGTGGACAATCGGTAGGCATACCCCTATAGTTGCCGCGAATACCCCAGTAAGCATTTTTATATATTTGATTGATCAATGCGTCGGAGGTCTCGAAATGGCCTGTTATTTCCATCTCATCGTATATCACCTTTCCTTCGAAGTTATCTATGGTGGGGATACCAGGGTAACCGATAATCTCTACATACCTGAATCCATGATAAACAAAGGATGGCTCCCAGCATTCCTCATCTTTCCCTTTTAGCGTGTAGATATCGGTAACGTGGGCATTCCTGATATTCGCCATATAAAGTGTTCCATCCTCATTCAATACTTCAGCAAAGCGTAACTTTACTTTATCTCCGGCTTTTCCTTTCACTTTCATACTGAGCCAACCTACCATGTTTTGTCCCATATCCAGTATGTACATTCCCGGTTTTGGTTCTGTGACAGTTTTGGGAGACAAGATCTCCATGATTTTTATGTTGGCATTGAGTTGTGCTTCGAGTTTACCCCCGGGAGCTTCTACCAATTCTACCGGCATCCAATTACTATCATCGAAGTCGGAATTATTCCAGCCCTGCATCTCTTTTCGCGCGTCGTATTCTTCTCCGTCATATTCATTATTGGCAAGTATGGGACCATCTGCCGTTATCTTCCAACTGTCGTCGCTTGCTAACGTTTGCCGGCTACCATCATCATAATCAATTTCCATCTGGAGGATCATCTTGGGAAATCCGTAGTTTTGGGTGGGAGGAAGGGGAGGATAAGAGTTGTCCTCTATGGTTCTCATATTGAAAAACCGGCCGTTACCCAATATTACGCCAATCGCATTATCTCCCTGTGCAAGGAGATCGGTAATATCAAACAGGTTATACTTTACACTTTTTGAATAGTCGGTCGGTGTCGGCGCTAAAACCTGATCTCCGATTCTCTTGCCATTGATAAATGCTTCGTAAAGCCCTAAGCCGGAAATATAAAGTGTTGCCTTGGTTGCTTTTTTCTCATTCTTGAACTCTTTGCGGAGATACCGGGCGGCCAGTCGGGTTTTTTCTTTCAATACATCACCTGGGAAACTTTTATCAAGTCCGATCCATTGAGCCTGCCAGTCGTTTTTATCCATCAATGCCATTCTCCATTGTGCCGGTTGGCTCCAGTCCGATTCGCCGTGGTTGGTTTTCACTTTTACCTTCCAATAGCAAGTGATCCTGCTTTCAAGAGAAGTTCCGTTGTAAGCGACATTGATAGAACTGTCATCATTTACCATTCGGGAATCCCATAAATCTCCTTCGTCATGATTGAGTTTTTCCATGGAGGAGGCCACTAAGATATGATATGCCTTTTGGATGATTCCCCTGGGAGTACCGCTGATTTCCCAACTTAAAAAGGGTTGGATAACATCAATTCCAAAGGGATTCTCCTGAAATTCACATCGTAGATGGTTGACTTCTATGTCGGCCTGTGGTGAACAAGCCAAAAAAAGTACTATAACTGCAATGCTGTGTATCCTCATCACATTGGAGATGACCTTATCTATTCCTTTTTCAGTTGGTTTCATTTGTTTACTATTTAAATTAGAGCTTATATTGATTAAGATTATAGATGACTGATTATCAATTTTCTTATTCTTTAGTCAATATAATGTCTATTGAAAAATGATTTTTAATTATTATGAAAATAATGCTTTACGTACAAATCGTGAGGTAGCCACCGCGTCGTTCATTTCTACCAACGCTTCT
>JBAYRG010000105.1:0-8985 GCA_041676805.1 Proteiniphilum sp. | reverse complement strand
TTCGCCTGGAGGATTTCCTGAAAAAGATACAGCGTGAGTTCGATTATGAACAGGTGATCACTCCCCATATCGGACACAAGCAACTCTATGTGACGTCGGGACACTATGCCAAGTATGGCAAGGACTCGTTCCAGCCGATCAAAACTCCCGAGGAGGGAGAAGAGTTCCTCTTGAAACCGATGAACTGTCCGCACCACTGCGAGATTTATAAGGCGTTCCCACGCTCCTATAAAGAGCTTCCGTTGCGATTGGCGGAATTTGGGACGGTCTACCGTTACGAGCAGAGTGGCGAGTTGCACGGGCTGACCCGCGTGCGCGGTTTCACACAGGACGATGCCCATATCTTCTGCACACCCGACCAGGTGAAGGATGAATTCCTGAAAGTGATGGATATCATCTTCATCATATTCAATGCGTTGGATTTTAAGAATTTCGAGGCGCAGATATCCCTCCGCGATCCGGAAGATAGGGAGAAATATATCGGTACCGATGAGAACTGGGAGAAAGCCGAACGCGCCATTATTGAGGCGTGCGAAGAGAAGGGACTGAAGACAAAAGTAGTATTGGGAGAGGCGGCCTTCTACGGCCCCAAACTCGACTTCATGGTGAAGGACGCGTTGGGACGCCGCTGGCAACTGGGTACCATCCAGGTGGATTATAACCTGCCCGACCGGTTTGAACTGGAATATACCGGTGCCGACAACCAGAAACATCGCCCCGTGATGATCCACCGGGCCCCATTCGGATCACTGGAACGTTTTGTGGCGGTACTCATCGAGCATACGGCAGGGAAATTCCCGCTGTGGTTGACGCCTACCCAGGTGGTGGTGCTCCCCGTCAGCGAGAAATTCAACGACTATGCCTTCAATGTGGTGAGGGAATTGAAGAGATTCGATATCCGTGCCGAGGTGGACGACCGCAACGAGAAAGTGGGGCGTAAGATCCGCGATAATGAGTTGAAACGGATTCCTTATCTGCTGATTGTGGGAGAGAAAGAGGTGGAAAACGAAGAGGTTTCAGTGAGAAAACAGGGTGGCGAAGAGAAAGGTTCGGTAAAATTGTTTACATTTGCCCAAGAAATTTCACGGGAAGTGGAAGAGATGATGAATCCCGAATGATAAATTTTTAATTTTTAATTCTTTATTTTTAATTTAAACGTTTTTGAATGAGAAGAGACTCAAAAGAGCAGCATCGGATCAATGAACGTATCCGGGTACCGGAAGTCCGGTTAGTAGGCGACAATGTACAGGAAGGCATCTATCCCACCAGGGAAGCTTTGAAGATTGCAGAACAGCAGGAATTGGACCTTGTGGAGATAGCTCCCACGGCAAAACCTCCTGTCTGCAGGGTGATTGACTACCAGAAATTTGTATACCAGCAGAAGAAAAAGCTAAAAGAGCAGAAGGCGAAATCGGTGAAGGTGACGGTGAAGGAGATCCGTTTTGGCCCCCAAACCGATGACCACGATTACAACTTTAAACTCAAACATGCCATGAATTTCCTCAGTGAAGGCTCAAAAGTGAAAGCATTCGTATTTTTCAAGGGACGTTCCATCCTGTTTAAAGAGCAGGGCGAAGTATTGTTACTGCGTTTTGCCAACGATCTGGAAGAATATGCCAAAGTGGAATATATGCCCATCATGGAAGGCAAGCGCATGTCGATCATGCTCTCCCCGAAAAAGGCGGCACCCGCCGCGAAAAAAGAAACCAAGGAGGAAGAATAAATTAACATATTGTCCTTTTTTGGATATTTTTTTTGTATTTTTCTGAAAATGAGCGGAAATTGGCGTTATAATTTTGTTAAATGCGCGTTTTTTTAATGTAATATCAAACTAGTTTGCTATTTTTGTAAAAACAATAAATTCTTGTCTCTGGAGCAGAGGTTAGGATTAGAATCAATATTTTTGCGTAAATTCTTGATAATCAGTGTTATTAGTAATTCTGGTGTCCCCAAGGAATGTTCTTTAATGAAAGTTAATGAAGATTTTCATTTGTTTGATTATGATGAGAGATGGCGCCTGACAATGAATTCTGTTGGTATGCATTACGGGTAACTTATAACCGGGAAATGGTTGTTAAACGATATTGTGATGCCAATCAGATTACCAGTTTTGTGCCTATGTCTTACCAGGTTAGTGAGAGGAACGGTGTTAAATCCAAAAAACTAAAACCCGTCATCCATAATCTTATCTTTATCAAAACCTCCCGGAAGCTCATCAACGAGCTGAAACTGAAATTCCCGATACGTTACATGATGGACCAAGCTACGGGCAGCCCTATTATCGTACCCGAGAAGGAGATGCTTCACTTTATGTCTGTCGCCAGTCATTACGACCAGGGTATTGTCTACCTTGACCCCGCTGAACTCAAGCCGAAGGTGGGCTGCCGGGTCCGAATTACGGGCGGCCCGTTCGAAGGGGTGGAGGGCACCTTGGTCAGAATCAGGAAAAATAAACGAGTTGTGGTGGAAATCAAAGGAGTGATGGTGGTGGCTACCCACTATATACATCCCTCTTTGTTGGAAAATGTGCAATCATAAAATCTAATGTGTCGCTATAGGTAGCCGATACATCCAAATCTTAAAAAAATGGAACTATATATCAGCCTCCTTGCTGCTTTGGTAAGCAGCGGGCTCCTTTCATGGATAGCTCTCCCCGAGATTCAACGGATATGTTTTCAGAAAAAGTTATTCGATGCGCATGATGAGAGAAAAGTACATGCCGGAATCGTGCCCCGCTTGGGTGGAGCAAGCTTCCTCCCGGTAATGATACTCTCCTTCCTCCTGGTGTTGAGCGGCAATATCCTTCTGAAGACCCCACTGATGGCCGATATCCATATGGCGTCCCTGCTGGAGTGGACGCTGCTGCTCCCTGCCATCATTTTCTTGAGCCTCACCGGCCTGGTCGACGACCTGGTCGAAGTGCGTTATCGGACTAAACTGCTGATCCAGCTAATCGCCGCGGCGCTGTTCACTGCCTCCGGAGTATGGATCAACGACCTGCATGGTCTCTTTGGCCTCTATGAGATAAGCCCCGTGGTGGGTGTACCCCTCACCATCATCATCATTATCAGTGTGATCAATGCCTTCAACTTTATCGATGGCATCGATGGCCTGGCGGCGGGCATAGCGATGCTTGCCTTCCTGTTTTTCGGGATAACCCTTATCTATCTCAGGCTTTATATCATCAGCATATTTTTGTTTGCAGCCTTGGGTATGTTGATTCCATTCTTATTTTATAATATATTTGGAAAGGCAAGCGATCACAGTAAGATATTTATGGGCGATTGCGGCTCGTTGACCCTTGGCATGCTGCTGGCGGCCATTGCCGTGAAAGTGTACCACTCCGTTTCTATCGGCTCGGACCACTCGTCCCTGCCATTGGTGCTGGGCTTCTCGATACTGATCGTGCCGATGCTCGACGCGCTCCGGGTGGTGGTGTTAAGGGTGATCAAGGGGAAGAGCCCCTTTAAACCCGACCGGAATCATATGCATCACCTGCTGCTCGACCTGGGCTTCTCCCACAGGGTGGCTACATTGATCATGCTTACCAACGCGCTCTTCTTCGGGGCGGTCACTATTTTTTTTGCACCCCGTCTGAATGTCAACCTGATGGTGGGGGTGGTGGTCCTGTTGTGGGGACTCATCGATTTCTTCTTAAGGCGGAGGGTGAGACAGGTCCGGAGCGCTTCCCCGCGAAAAATCAAAACGATGAACCCGGTAGTCCTGAAAAAAACGGTTGCCTCAAACGACCCTTCCTGAATGGGAAACTTCCGGATGGCGGCTGACTTCTTTTTTGAAGGATTTTGCAATAACAATTGAATCGCTGCGGAATAATGCCTAATTTTGCAGATTCATCATTAATAACAATCATCAATTCCTACAAATGAAACAGACTAAAACGCGCAATCTCCTCTTTTTCCTGTTAATGGTGACATTTTTCAGCGCTTGCGGATCGGCGGATAAAATCAGTTACTTCCAGGATCTCTCCCCCGGTATGCCGGAACAGTTGGACCTGCCGTTAGAGATAAGGGTGCGCCCCCACGACAAGATATCCATCGTGGTGAACAGCAAGGATGCCGAGCTCTCCAACCTCTTCAACCTCCCCGTCGTGTCGCACCGTATCGGGACATCTTCCCAACAGTCACTGAACTACGGCTCACAACAGCTCTCCGGTTATACGGTAGATGAGTATGGCTATATCGACTTCCCGGTGGCAGGCAAGTTGCTGGTCAGCGGATTGAGACGCACCGAAATTGCCGACCATGTCAAGCAGACGCTTATCAAAGAGGACCTGGTGAAGGACCCGGTGGTGACCGTCGAGTTTATGAACCTGGGTTTTTCGGTGTTGGGCGAAGTGACCCGGCCGGGCAGGTTCGCGATCGACCGCGACAAGGTGACCCTGCTGGATGCGATCGGTATGGCGGGCGACCTCACCATCTATGGGGAGCGGCAATCGGTGATCGTGCTGCGCGACGAGCAGGGGGTGCAGATCCCTTACCGGGTGGACCTCACCTCCGCCAGGCAGTTGTATAACTCGCCGGTCTATTACCTGCAGCAGAACGACGTGGTATATGTAGAACCCAATACAGTGCGGGCGCGGCAGTCCACCGTCAATGGCAACAACGTGCGCTCCACCTCCTTCTGGCTCTCGCTGGCGTCGCTCCTCACCTCCGTCGCGTTACTGGTTGTAAGAGTCAAATAATCACTTATCATTCATCATTCATAACTCAAATCACATGTCTTCTGAGAAACTTAATCCCACCGACGATTTTATCCGGATCCAGGATCTGTTCCATACTGTTATTTCAAAATGGTACTGGTTTGTAATGAGCCTGTTGGCTGCCCTGGCGCTGGTGGTGCTTTATCTGATGGTGACACCCCCCACCTATACCCGAAGCGCCTCTATCCTGATCAAGGACGACTCCAAGGGTGCCTCTGCCGGGAGCATCGCCGGATTCGACGAACTGGGGATCTTCAAGACCAATACCAATGTCAATAACGAGCTGCTTACCCTGAAATCTCCCTCGCTGATGCGGGAGGTGGTGATGCGGCTCGACCTGGACAAGAAATATATCGTGAAACAGCGCTTGAGGAAGGTGGATCTCTACAAGGAGTCTCCGGTATTGGTCACCTTTAAGGAACACAATGAGCAGTCACTCCAGTTCGATATGGTGTTGGGACCCGGCGGAAAGCTGAGACTGTTCAACTTTTTCCGGTCGGGGGAGAAGATTTCCGGAGAGGTGGAAGGCTCCTTTTCCGATACCATCGCCACTCCCGTGGGGGTGCTGATGGTCACTCCTACCCCTTTTTATAGCGAGATGAGTGGTTATTCGGAGATCTATTTTACCAAGGGGAGCCTTCAAAATGTGGTGAATGGATACTCCAATGCGTTGCAGGCGGTATTGGGAACCAAGGAGTCCACCGTGATCAACCTGACCATTAAAAACTCATCCCGCCGGCGGGCGGAAGATATCCTCAATACCCTGATCGCGGTCTATAACGAGGAGTGGATGAACGACAAGAACCGGATCGCGGTCAGCACCTCCCGCTTCATCAACGACAGGCTCAACCTGATCGAGAGCGAGTTGGGCACTGTGGACGAAGATATCTCCAGCTTCAAGAGCGAGCATATCCTGCCCGACGTGCAGGCGGTATCGGGCATGTACCTGTCGCAATATGCCGAGAGCGGGAAAGAGTTGCTGGAGCTGAACAACCGGCTCTCCATCGCCGAGAATATCCGCCGGAACCTGAGTGTGGAGTCGGATGACCGCCTACTGCCCGCCACTTCGGGCGTCGACAATAGCAACCTGGAACGGCAGATCAGTGAATACAACGCCCTGGTGCTCCGCCGTAACAGCTTGCTGGCCAATAGTAGTGAGCGAAACCCGCTGGTGATCGACATGACCCAGTCGCTGGCCGATATGAAGCAGGCGGTGATCCGGTCGGTGGACAACCTGATCGCATCGCTGCATACCCAAATCGCCAATGTGAAGCGGCAGGAGAGCCGGGTGACGGGCCAGATCGCTTCCAACCCCAACCAGGCGAGATACCTCCTGTCGGTGGAACGGCAGCAGAAAGTGAAGGAGGCGCTCTATCTCTACCTGTTGCAGAAAAGAGAGGAGAATGAGCTCTCCCAGGCGTTTACGGCGTATAACACCCGTGTGATCACGCCTCCCTATGGCTCTCTCAACCCCACTGAACCCCGGCGCCTTTTTCTCTTGTTGGTGGCGCTCATGGCGGGCATATTGCTCCCATTGATCTTTTTTATGGCCAAGGAGAGGATGAATACCACGGTGAAGGGGCGGAAGGACCTGGAAGGGATGACCGTTCCCTTCGTGGGCGAGATACCGATGTACTGCAAAGGGAGACGGAGAGGCTGGATCAAAGAGGAGAATATACGTGAGATCGTGGTGAAGGAGAAAAACCGCAATATCATCAACGAGGCGTTCCGGGTGGTGCGTACCAACCTCGAGTTCATGGCCAAGAAAGAGGGGAAAGCCAAAGTAATCATGGTCACTTCCATCAATGCCCAAAGTGGAAAGACCTTTATCTCGATGAATCTGGCGGCGGCTTTTGCCATCAAGGGGAAAAAGGTGCTGGCCATCGACCTCGATATGCGGAAGGTCTTGCTCAGCAGCTATGTGGGGTCTCCCAAACCGGGTATCGCCGATTATCTCGGCCATCAGATCGACGACTGGCGATCGATCATCGTCCAGAGTGGAAGCCAATCCAACCTGGATGTGATACCGGTGGGTACCATCCCGCCCAATCCTACCGAATTGTTGTTTGATGAGCGGCTGGAACAATTGATCGAGACCTTGAGCGCGGAATATGAGTATATCTTTGTCGACTGCCCGCCGGTAGAGATCGTGGCCGATACCGCCATCGTCAATAAGTTAGTGGACATGACCCTCTTTGTGGTGCGTGCGGGACTCCTCGAGAGGGCGCTGTTGCCGGAAATCGAACGGTTCTATACCGGTGGCAAATTGAAGAATATGGCGATGATACTCAACGGCACCGATCATGAGAATGCCCGTTACGGCTATGGCTACGGCTATATGTACGGTTACGGGGCAGGATATGTGGATAAGGAGTAGGAAAAGTATATAAAATGGATATTAGATATAATCTCGACAAAGAACTGAAAAGAAGAGAATTCCCTGAATATCCCGAAGAGGCTTATCGTGAAGCAATTGTAAACAGTGTGATCCATTTCGACTACTTCTTGGGTGATACTATTGCGATTGAAAAGTTGAAAAGCAGCATTATTATCAACAACAAAGGCGAATTACTTTTTCCAAAGAATGAATTTGGCAAGAGGAGCGAAGCACGAAACCGCTTGCTGGCGGATTTACTGTCGCGTACCTATTTTATGGAAAAAGCAGGCACAGGTATTAACCGGGTAACCGATGCATGTCTCGAAAATGGTAACAAATTGAGCTTCGATTTTTCCGACTCATTTTGGATTACTATCAAATCGAATGAGGATGTCACCGAAAATGTCATCGAAAATGTCACCGAAAATGTTCCAGATGATGTTACCGAAAATGTCACCAATAATGTTACTGATAATGTTATTGATAATGTTACTGATAATGTTACAATGTTACTGATAGTGTCGTAGATAATGTCGGTGTAAATGAGGGATTAAGCACAGACGATAGATGAATAAAAGCATATATAAAATTTTAGAGACAGGAGGAGCCGGCTTTATCGGCTCCAATCTTACAGAGGAATTATTGCAACGGGGACATAAGGTAACCGTTCTTGATAACTTCTCTACCGGAAAAATCGAGAACCTGTTGCCGCTGTTGGAGAAATATCCCGACAGCCTTACCCTGCAGGTAGGTGATATCCGCAATCCGGATGATTGCCGGAAAGCAGTGGATGGGGTGGATTATGTGCTTCATCAGGCTGCCTTGGGCTCGGTTCCCCGATCCATCAAAGACCCGATCACCACCAACGAGGTGAATATAACCGGTTTCTTGAATATGCTGGTCGCCAGTCGCGATGCCGGCGTCAAACGGTTTATCTATGCCGCCAGCTCATCCACTTATGGCGACAGCCATTCGCTTCCCAAAGTGGAGGAGATGATCGGCAAACCGCTCTCGCCCTATGCTATCACCAAGTATGTGAATGAGCTCTATGCCGATGTCTTTGCCAAAACTTATGGGATGGAGTGCATCGGACTGCGCTATTTCAATGTCTTCGGGCGCCGGCAGGATCCCGACGGGGCGTATGCCGCGGTGATCCCTCTTTTTGTGAAGAAACTGATGCGGCATGAGTCGCCCGTCATCAACGGCGATGGCGAGTACAGCCGCGACTTCACCTATATCGATAACGTGCTACAGATGAACCTGCTGGCGATGGAAACCCACAATCCCGAAGCGGTCAATCAGGTGTATAACACCGCTTGTGGCGAGAGGATCACCCTCAACCAGCTGGTGGCTTACCTGAAAGAATACCTGGGTGAATTCGATCCGGAGATCTCCCATATAGAAGTGATCCACGGCCCCAATCGGACCGGTGATATTCCTCACTCATTGGCCAGTATAGATAAAGCAAGGAAGTTGCTGGGTTACGATCCTCACTATTCCATGCAACAGGGTTTGAAAGAAGCGGTACAATGGTATTGGGAGAATCTTTGAGTTAAAAATATATCCAAATAAAAATGCAAGAATTTAAAATTGCCGTGGTCGGCCTGGGCTATGTAGGATTGCCTTTAGCCCGCCTCTTTGCCACAAAATACCCGGTAGTAGGCTTCGATGTCAACCGGAAAAGGGTGGAGGAGTTGATGGAAGGACATGATCTTACTTTGGAGGTGGAAGATGAGATCCTTCAATCCGCTCTGGTAAGGGAGAATCCTTTCCACAGCCAGCATAACGGTCTTTATTGTTCCTGCTACCTCGATGACATCAAGGAGGCCAATATTTATATTGTGACCGTTCCCACGCCGGTGGACAAGAACAACCGTCCCGACCTCAC
>JBAYRG010000104.1:0-9151 GCA_041676805.1 Proteiniphilum sp. | reverse complement strand
TCTATATGTTGAACTCCGACACCACAAGGCGGTTAGGGAACTATCAGGGACAGATCGCGTTGGGCAGGAAGCATCGCTGATCTGGAAATAAGAATATAACAGAGAGAGCAGTACTTATCCTTTATTGCACTTCCGAATCGGGCGGGGGGATATGCACCTGCTTCTCTTCCTCTAATGAAGCCACTTCCTTATGATTCCGCATTCTGGGGATAGCCTCCTCCTCCGCCATGCCAATGATGACACCAAACTCATAGACATGGATGATGACCAAGCCCTCCCGGTGAAGCTGCTCCGCCACGATGGTCAGCCGGTCCAGGTAAATTTCATAGATGGTGATGATGATCTGCCGCATATACGCTTTATTGAGGGGCCATGGAAAGCCCTTCACCTACATCTTCCGCCGGTAACGGAAGGGAGCGGGCAATCTTTCTTAATTCGGTTTCAATCACCGCCGGAGTGGCATCGGGGTATTTCTCGAAAAGGAGGGCCGCAATACCTGCCACATAAGCTGTGCTCATGCTGGTTCCCGACAGGGTGCGGTACCTTGCCGGCATGAGCCACGAAGAGTGGATCTCCACGCCCGGGGCGGCAATATCGACCAATCCGGAGGAGTTGATGGCGCGGTTGGAGAAATCGCCGACCTGCATTTCCGGATCTATCGCGCCCACGGCAAGGATAGAAGGGCAATCGGCAGGGCTTGCCACAGGCTCGAACCGTTGTTTCGACCGTTGGCTATCGTTACCAGCCGCCGCCACGGTCAACGTTCCTTTCGAACGTGCAAAGCGGGCTGCCCGCTCATAAGCTATATCATAACCCTCGCCTTCTGACACGGGGGAGCCGAGCGACATCGACAACACCTTACAGCCATTTCTGGCAGCCCAGGCCATGCCGTTCAGTATCCACGACTGTGCCCCGCTGCCCAAGCGCCCACTGAGTACTTTTCCCGCATAGAGATGCGCACCGGAAGCTACCCCGTAACGGTCTCCCTGCACATCTACCAGTCCGCAAGCGATACCGGTGCAATGGGTGCCATGCCCGTGGAGGTCGTCGATGGTTTCATCGGGAGCAAACGAGGCGGTGGTGATCGTCCGTCCTTCAAAATCAGGATGGCCGGTATCGAATCCGGTGTCCAGCACCGCTACTTTGACTCCTGCACCCGTGTAGGGTGATTCAAGCACTCCGATAACCTCTATTCCCCATGTAGCTCCGCGATTGCTATCGTTGTCCACGGTTACTTCATCCGGAATATATACCACCTTTTCAGGCACTACCAAAAAACCAGTACCTGACAATTTTATCTGCTCTGCCTTCTCTTCGTCCACACCGACCAATGCCACACCCAGGTCATTGAATACAAGCGCGTCGGCATCCTTTAACCGGCTCTCGTCCGGCGGGTCAGAGATAAAATCGGCAGTAGTGGCTACTGATAGCCTCCATTTTTTTTCGAGCCGTCGAATAGCCTCCATTACCTCCTTGCTCTCGTTGTCGAGGATCAAAAAATAACGGCCGGTATAACGGGGGTTATCCGAAGCGACCGACAGGGCGTTTCCTTTCAGGAAGGTTTGTCTTCCGAGTTTGGGGGGTTGCATGATTGTACTTCTTTTTTCCGCGCCTCTTCCTTCCACAGGGCAATTTCGGCCTTTTGCCTTCTGTTTTCCTCCATGATAGAGAAGAGATTCGGCAGGTAAATCCTTGTGTAAAAATAACCGGTAATAAATCCGGTGATAAGAGAATAGATGACCAAAGCGATCAGAAACAGTCCAGCTGAGTCTGCCTGCAGCATCGCACCACTGTTATCCACAATATAACCGGCCATGCCCCGCAGGTATCCGGGTATCTTGCCCAATTGGGTGAGAGTCACCCCGATGATGATCTTGGTGAGCCAGTCCGACACCTCTTCCAGGTTGGTATTCGGCATATACTTCGTACTTTTGTCATACTCTTCGTGCGGGTTGTAGTGTTTGTTCAATTTGGGAATGGCAAACAGGAATCCCAACAATCCGCCCAACAACATAATAGCAAAGGTGATGATGAGCAACACTCCCAGCAAGTCCCAATAACCCGGGGAAGTATTGGCATAGGCAAAACAGGCAATCAGCCCAGGGAGGATTATTGCCAGAGGAAACAGGTGGATACGATACCCTGTTCCGGCAGAAAGTTTTTTCGCGCTCATGGTTTTTCATTATGATTATTCATTTCACTTCGCCTCAGGCCAAAAACTGACCATCAGAGAGAGGCGACCACACACCCGGCATTCAGACAGGGTTTCAAATGATTTCAGCGTCGGCACTTCGTATGCAAATATTGTGCGGACCCGTTACGTCGCATTGCGATTGCAATATAATGATTTTTTTGATTCCGGCAAAGAATCTGCCTGGGAATTCACATTATTTCACCTTAACAGCTCATTCTACAGTATAAAAGGAATTTATTTTTCAGCAAGATAATAGGAGAAAACGATCGTTTGGTGCTATCTTTGCACTCTCATTACAATTGCAGCAAATGAATCAAAAACAATATCTTCTGGGGATGACGCTTGCAGAGATCACCGAAAGCGTGACCGGACTGGGATTGCCCAAATTCACCGGTAAGCAAGTTGCCGACTGGGTCTATGTGAAACGGGTGAAGCAGATCGACGGGATGACCAACATCTCGCTGAAGAACCGGACACTCCTCTCGGAGAAATTCAACATAGGGAGGTCGGAACCATTGGACATACAGACATCGGTAGATGGTACCTGCAAGATGCTCTTCAAGACAGATTCCGGGAAATTCATCGAGACGGTAACCATCCCCGAAGAGGATCGCCTTACCATCTGTGTCTCTTCGCAGGTGGGATGCCGGATGAACTGCGACTTCTGCATGACGGGGAAACAGGGATTCCACGACAATCTCAGCGCCACCGAAATTCTGAACCAGGTCTATTCGGTACCCGATTCTGAAAAAATCACCAACCTGGTTTTTATGGGAATGGGTGAGCCACTGGATAATTACAAGAACGTAAAGAGAGCGTCGGAACTACTCCAGGCGGAATACGGACTGGGTTGGAGCCCCCGGCGAATCACCCTCTCCACCATTGGCTTGACATCGAACCTGAAACGGTTTCTCGACGAGAGCAAATGCCATCTGGCCGTCAGTCTCCACAATCCTATCCCCGAAGAGCGGCTCGCCATCATGCCAATTGAGAAATCAGCACCTTCGGCTTCAGTGATCGAAATGCTGCGTGAGTACGACTGGAGTCGTCAACGGAGGCTCTCGTTCGAATACATCATGTTCGACGGTGTGAACGACACGCTGCTCTATGCCCGCGAATTGGTCAAGCTACTTGCCGGACTGGACTGCCGTGTCAACCTGATCCGCTTCCACGTGATCCCGATGAGCAGCCTGAAACCTTCCACCGACGAGAATATGGTTAGATTCCGCGACTTTCTCACCGCAAAAGGTTTTATCAGCACCATCCGCGCCTCCCGTGGAGAAGATATCTTCGCCGCCTGTGGAATGCTATCGACAGCAAAATTAACAGTTTAACGATTATTTCACTCTTGCCGGTTTTATTTCTCACAAATAATCGTATATTTGTTCATTAATAGGAAATACAAACCCTTTAAAGTTACGTCGATATGAAGATACGATATGCCGTATTACCCGTTATTCTTGCTATATTAACGCTGTTCACATCGTGTGATGGCGGTGGGACTTTTTTCTCCGCTTCGGGAACTACCAACGAAGTGATCGTGATAATGGACGAGAATGCCTGGGAAGGCTCTGCAGGAAGAGCTCTTTTCGGCGCACTGAACTCCAACGTAAAGGCGTTACCGCAACCCGAGCCCAACTTCCGGATATTGCAACTCACACCGGAGAATTTCACCTCCACTTTTAAGGTGGCCAGAAACGTGATCATTCCCGATATATCCAATATATACAGTTATCCCAAGCTTACCTCGGATCTGGACAAATATGCCATGGGGCAGGTAATCATGAATATACATGCGCCCGATACGGCCAGTTTTATAGAATTTGTGACCGAGAACAGGGAGAGTATCGTAGATTATTTCATCACCAAGGAGTTGCAACGTAACGCGAATTATCTCAAAAATCAAATAAAAGAGCCGGTATCACGTGTAAAACAGGTTTTTGATATCGATATACATTTTCCAAAGGGATTGCCCAACATTACCGAACATGATAACTTTTACTGGGCTACCAATAATGCCCCGCGCGGACGTCAGGATATCGTGATATACCAGTTCCCTTATACTACCGAGACCGTTTTCGAGAAAGATTCCCTTATCACTATTCGTAACAGGGTATTAGGAGAATATATAAAAGGATCATTCGACTCCCAAATGACAACTGCCGCTGCCTATTCACCCGATTACCGGAGAATGGAAGTGGACGGCCTGTTCCGGGCCGAATTACGTGGCCTTTGGGAAATGACCACCGATATGATGGGTGGCCCATTCGTGATGCATGCCTTTGTAAACGAGAACACCGGCATGGTGATAATCGCCGAAGTATTCGTCTATGCTCCGGAAATGAATAAGCGGAACCTTCTGCGTAATCTGGAATCCACATTATACACCATCAGCATTCCTGAAAAGGAGAAAGAAAAAAAATCTTAATCAACTATTATATAGATTCTTAATCATAGAAAAGTTTTTAATTAACATATATACATGTCAGAATTAATCAAGGTGGGCATCACCCATGGCGATGTGAACGGCGTAGGATATGAGATCCTGTTAAAGGCCTTTTCCGATGCCAGAATACTCGAGTTGTTCCACCCAATCGTATACGGATCATCTAAATCGGCCTCCTATCACCGCAAGGTGTTGAACAGTGACGCCATGAATTTCCATATTATCTCCAAAGTGGAAGAATCGCATGAAGGAAAAGTCAATCTGGTCAATTGTGTCAGGGAGGAGATCAAGATAGAGTTGGGATCAGCAAGCAGCGAAGCAGGAGAATCGGCTTATACCGCATTGGATATTGCCTGTCGCGATCTGGCCAATGGCAAAATCGACCTGCTGGTCACACTTCCCATCAATAAAGACAGCATTCAAAATGACCAGTTTCAATTTCCCGGACATACCGAATTCTTGGAGGAACGGTTTGCTTCGAGCGGAGAAAAGGCCTTAATGATCATGGCCACGGAAACAATGCGTGTGGCACTGGCCACTGCCCATATTCCTCTTTCGGAAGTCTCGTCGAAGCTCTCCAAAGAATTGATCATGGAGAAGTTGAAAACACTCGACCAGACGCTGAAACGCGATTTCAGGGTAGAGAATCCCCGGATTGCGGTATTGGGGCTAAACCCACATGCAGGCGAGAACGGATTACTCGGAAAAGAGGAGACGGAAATTATCGCTCCGGCTGTGAAAGAGGCGCAAGACCAATGGATCCTTTGTGCCGGACCTTTTGCTGCCGACGGTTTCTTCGGCTCGGGGCGTTTCAAGGAATTCGACGCTATCCTGGCGATGTATCACGATCAAGGGTTGATCCCTTTCAAGACCCTCGCCATGGATGCTGGCGTCAATTTCACGGCAGGGCTTCCCATTGTTCGTACTTCACCCGATCACGGTACTGCCTACGATATCGCGGGGAAAAACCTGGCCTCCGACGAATCGTTCCGACAGGCAATTTATATGGGAGTCGATATCTTCAGGAATCGCCTGGCTTATGATGAAGCACGCAAAAACCCGCTCAAGAAGATGTTCTTCGATCGTGGCAAAGACGATGAGAAACTCGATCTTACCATTGAGGAGGAGATTTGAATTGAGAAGTGGAGAGAGTAGAAGTTGGAAATCAAGAGATTGAAAATATAAGAATCTGAAGATCAACAATCAAGAACTGAAAAAAGAAGAGCCCGGCGAAATAAACTGCCGGGCTTTACTCTTTCAGACTACTTGTTGTTTCGATTTCCTGCTTTGCAGTAATCAATTATTTTCGGGACGCAGCTTTCTTACCACTGCACCGGTCTGCCACATTTCACTTTCGCGAAGGGCTTTCAGCTCCACTTCCAGTTTTTCCCGGTAATCAGCCTGCGAGTTGCTGTCGATGGAGCGTTGTGCTTCATTGCCGCTGGCTACCTCCTTGTAGAGTTTCTCGAATACCGGCTTGGTGGCATCGTGGAACGGACCCATCCAGTCGAGAGCACCACGTTGTGCAGTGGTAGAGCAGTTGGCATACATCCAGTCCATCCCTCTCTCTGCGAACAAAGGCATCAACGACTGGGTAAGTTCCTCTACCGTCTCATTGAACGCTTCAGAAGGTGTATGGCCATTCTCACGCAATACTTCGTACTGAGCCAACAACAACCCCTGGATAGCACCCATCAGCGTACCACGCTCACCGGTCAGATCGGAATAGACCTCACGTTTGAAATCGGTTTCGAACAGGTAGCCCGACCCCACACCAATACCAAGGGCGATAGCACGGTCGTGCGCCTTACCGGTTGCATCCTGATAAACAGCATAACTGGAATTCAGCCCGCGTCCTTCCAGGAACATTTTGCGGAGGCTGGTACCCGATCCCTTGGGAGCTACCAGGATCACATCCACATCGGCTGAGGGGATGATACCGGTACGCTCTTTATAGGTGATACCGAAACCATGGGAGAAATAGAGCGCCTTGCCAGGGGTCAGTTGTTTTTTCACCGTCGGCCAGAGTGCTATCTGTGCTGCATCCGACAGTAGATACTGGATGATGGTACCCCGTTCGCACGCCTCCTCAATTTCAAAAAGAGTCTCACCCGGCACCCATCCGTCAGCAACCGCCTTATCCCAGGTCTTACTCTCTTTGCGTTGTCCAATGATCACGTTAAAACCGTTATCACGCAGGTTAAGCGACTGACCAGGGCCCTGTACTCCGTAGCCGATTACTGCAATCACCTCATCTTGCAATACTTCCCGGGCCTTTTCCAAGGGAAACTCATCGCGGGTAACTACATTTTCTTCAACCCCGCCAAAATTCATTTTTGCCATTTGTTTAAATTATTATTGTCAAGAATCAAGATTTCAGACAGAACCAAGAAGCAAGAACCAAGAAGCAAGACTTTAAATCTTACATTCTACATTCTACATTCTACATTCTACATTCTACATTCTACATTCTACATTCTACATCCTACAACTCAAGTCCCACATCTCACATTCTAAATCCCTGACTACTTGTTTATAATTGATTTTCTTGTTTATTGGTTCTCTATTACGTTTTCAGGATTGACAAAACCAATTCTTTGTTGCTCCCACTTGGCCAGCATATCGCTCAGGCGTTCCACCTTCGATTTGGTGATGGCGATCCTACCCGACCGGACGAACTGGAGGACACCGATATTTTCTGCCAACTCCTCAAAGAGCCCTTGGGTCTCTTCATAATGGCCTGCCTTCAAAAAGACCACACAGTCTTTGCTGACCTCCAAGATACGGATATTGTATTTTCTCACCAGATACTCTATGGAGCCATGTTCCATCACCTTATCAGTAGCAAGCTTATAAAGCGCCAACTCCTGATGTACCAGATCCTCATCGGTATTGAAATAGGCTTTCAGGATATCCACCCGCTTGTCGATCAGGCGTACCAGCTTCTTCATCACCTCTTCGTCGTCGGAGTAAGTGGTAATGGTGAATTTATGGATGCCCTTGATGGCAGAAGGTGAAACCGACAACGTCTCAATATTGAGTTGTCTGCGGGTGAAGATCGTTGTGATCTGATTGAGCACACCTACCGTATTTTCTGAGAAAATAGTAATGGTATATAATGTTTTATTCCCGTCCATTTTAATTGGTAATTAGTAATTAGTAATTGGTAATTTCACAAAGAGTGCCCGTTCCCCAACAAAATATTGGTAATCGTTCCTCCGGCAGGTACCATCGGATAGACCATTCCTTTGGTTTCCACCACCACTTCAAGCAGGTATGACCCATTGTGTGTGAGCATCTCCTCTATCGCCCCATCGAGTTCGGCACGTGCTGTCACTTTTCGTCCCTTTATATTGTATGCATCGGCAATCTTGATAAAGTCAGGATTCTTCAGGTGTGTCTCCGAGTAACGTTCATCAAAGAAGAGTTCCTGCCATTGTCGCACCATCCCCAAGAAATTATTATTCAGCAGGATGATTTTCACATCGATGCCGTACTCCATAATAGTTCCAAACTCCTGGATAGTCATCTGCAGCCCTCCGTCGCCGACGAAGATACAAACCGTTCTGTCGGGTGCACCATATTTGGCGCCAATTCCCGCGGGCAGTCCGAATCCCATCGTACCTAATCCGCCTGAGGTGACCATACTACGCGATTGGTTGTACTTGAAGTAACGGGTAGCCATCATCTGGTGTTGTCCCACATCGGTTACGCAGACTGCCTTGTTGTGTGTGGCTTCGGTAACTTTGTTCACCACTTCGCCCATCTTTATCGCGCCTCCATTTTCGGGATAGAGTTCGTTTTTGATGATGCAATCGAACTCCTTTTGCACATAGGGTTTAAATTCTTCCAACCACTCGGGATGTGATTTCTGTTCGATCAAGCCGGTTACCATCGGCAACGTCTGTTTGGCATCACCCAACACCTTGACAGTAGTCTTCACATTCTTGTCCATTTCGGCCTGGTCTATGTCGAAATGAATCACCTTCGCCTGTTTCGCATAGTTCTTCAAGTCACCCGTCACCCGGTCGTCGAATCGCATTCCGATGGCGATCAGCACATCACAGTCGTTCGTCTTCATGTTGGTCGCCACATTGCCGTGCATACCCAGCATACCCTGATTCAGTGGATGATCGGAAGGTATGGCGGATAATCCCAGGATGGTTGACCCAAAAGGTATTCCACCCTTTTCAAGGAAAGCACGTAACTCCTGCTCGGCATTGCCGAGAATGACCCCCTGTCCTACCAACGCGAACGGTTTTTGAGCACTGTTGATAATATCGGCCGCCATCCTTATCCTCTCCTCTTCTACTTGTGGCAAAGGATGATAACTCCGCAAAAAAGTAGTTTTCTGATAAGAATAATCACTTTTGAGCACCTGCGCATCTTTGGCAATATCGAGCACCACCGGCCCCGGACGGCCACTCGACGCAATATAGAACGCTCTGGAGACTGCCCAGGCGATATCTTCGGCACGCCGTATCTGGTAAGCCCATTTAGTGATGGGTTGG
>JBAYRG010000103.1:0-9159 GCA_041676805.1 Proteiniphilum sp. | reverse complement strand
TTTAGCGCGTGAAAGAGTTTTTACCAAGTGTTTTGGAATTCCGTTTACCGGCATGATGTAAGGCAAGTTGATCTCGGTGCTGGTAGCGCTGGAGAGTTCAATTTTTGCCTTTTCGGCAGCCTCTTTCAAACGTTGAAGCGCCATCGGGTCTTTTCGCAAGTCCAGGCCTTCCTCTTTCATAAACTCGTCGGCCAGCCAGTCGATGATACGGTGGTCGAAGTCGTCACCCCCCAGGTGAGTATCGCCATTGGTCGATTTCACTTCGAATACGCCGTCACCCAACTCCAGGATGGAGATATCGAAAGTGCCACCTCCAAGGTCGAAAACAGCAATCTTGGAATCCTTATTTTGTTTGTCGAGACCATAAGCCAAAGCGGCTGCTGTCGGCTCATTGACGATACGACGTACGGTCAGTCCCGCAATCTCACCGGCCTCTTTGGTAGCCTGGCGTTGCGCATCACTAAAGTAAGCGGGTACGGTGATCACCGCCTCCTTCACCTCTTGTCCGAGATGGTCTTCAGCGGTCTTTTTCATCTTCTGCAATACAATAGCGGAAATTTCCTGCGGCGTGTAAAGCTGTCCGTTGATATCGACACGCGGCGTATTGTTATCGCCTTTTACCACTTTATAGGGTACACGTCCGGTCTCTTTCTGCACCTGATCGAAAGTTTCTCCCATAAATGTCTTGATGGAGGAGATTGTATTATTGGGGTTGGTAATGGCCTGACGCTTGGCAGGATCACCCACTTTGCGTTCACCGTTATCCATAAAAGCTACCACCGAGGGGGTGGTTCGTTTACCTTCATTGTTAGGGATTACAACAGGTTCATTGCCTTCCATCACGGAAACGCACGAATTGGTTGTCCCTAAGTCTATTCCTATTATTTTTCCCATAATTTGTTGTTATTATATTTGTTTTTTGCTTCTATTTTAATCCTTTAATCAAAAATTAGTCGGTCATCGCCAATTTTCATTTTTCGATACATTATTTCTTTTTCAAATGTTGTGCCAAATTCTTGAGTCGAGGAAGTCTCTGCCAATATGACTGCAATTTTTTACTTTCAGTATCTTCATTTAAAAAATAATCTCTACCTTTGGTGAAAAAGATGATTACACTATGTACAGACAGCAAGACTTGGAATTACTGCTTGAAAAAGGGATAACTCAGGATCAAATCGATACGCAACTGAATTATTTCGCTACCGGATTTCCCTATCTTTCCATCGTCTCTGCGGCTTCCGTAGGGAAAGGCATATTGAAAGTGGAGGAAGAAGAGGAAAAGGTATATTTGGATGCATGGCGGGAGTTCTTGAATAGTGGAAAGAGGGTGACAAAATTTGTGCCGGCTTCAGGAGCCGCCAGCCGTATGTTTAAGGATCTGTTTGCCTTTTTAGATGCCGGTTATGATGTTCCGGCTACACCGTTTGAGAAGGAGTTTTTTGATAAGATAGAGCAATTTGCATTTTTTGGCTCACTCGATGAGGCATGTAAGGGATTATTTGCCAAAGATGTCGCGACATTGTGTCAAGAAGGACGATATAAGGAGGTAGTGTCCGCATTGCTCGATACGGGAGGAATGGAGTATGGAAACTTGCCTAAAGGGCTGCTCCTGTTCCATAGATATCCCGAGGGAAACCGTACTCCGGTGGGGGAACATCTGACCGAAGGGACATACTACGCCAAGAATAACGCGGGAGAAGTGAATGTGCATTTTACCGTGTCTGCGGAGCATAAAGAGATGTTTGAACTATTAGTGGCAGCCCGAAAATTGAGTTACGAGTTTAAACTGGGCGCAACCTTCTCGGTGTCGTATAGTATCCAGAAACCGAGCACCGATACTATTGCCGTGGATATCAATAACGAACCTTTCAGAAATGAAGATGACTCACTGCTGTTTCGTCCCGGTGGACATGGTGCGTTGATTGAGAATCTGAACGATATCGATTCCGACGTGATCTTCATCAAGAATATCGATAATGTGGTTCCTGACAGGCTGAAAGAGAATGAAGCACGATATAAAAAGTTATTGGCAGGTATCCTTGTCACCATGCAGCAACGTACCCATGCTTATCTGGACCGGCTGGAATCAGGAGAAGCCACTGCGGACGAGTTGGCAGAGATGTTGGCATTCACCGAAAATGAATTGTTGATTTCCCATCCCGGGGAATTTGCTTCGGAGGATGAATTGAAAAAATACCTGAAGAAGAAACTCGATCGGCCTTTCCGTGTTTGTGGAATGGTGAAAAACCAGGGTGAGCCGGGAGGAGGACCCTTTATTGCTGTCAATCCCGACGGAACGGCTTCACTTCAAATATTGGAGAGTTCCCAGATCGATAAGGATGATCCTGTAGCAATGGAGGCCTTCGGGAACGGATCCCATTTTAATCCCGTGGATGTGGTCTGTGGTGTGAGATGTAATCGGGGAAATAAATATAATCTGACAAAATTTGTCGATCGGAATACCGGATTTATCTCCTATAAATCGAAGAACGGAAAAGAGCTGAAAGCGTTGGAATTACCCGGATTATGGAACGGAGCCATGAGTAACTGGAACACCCTCTTCGTAGAGGTGCCCGTTTCTACTTTCAACCCGGTGAAGATGGTGAACGATTTGTTGCGACCAGAGCATCAATAGCTTTTGTTTTACGATAATCAATTTCACATGTACAAGCCGGTTTTTATTCTTTGTCTTTTTATACTTGCCATTCCTTCCTGTATTCATGAGCCGTTGGCTCAAGATTTACCGTCATTACAGGGTACGAGATGGGGGTATGTCGAATCTGAAGTTCGGGAGGATGGAACCAGCTATACTTACACAATGCATCTTCATTTTTGGGATGAGGAGATGGTAATCCTTTTTCATGAATATGAAGAAAGGACCCCGTTTGAGATCATATCAAGTGAAGAAGAAAACAGGTATATTTACCGGTATGACCTCTCTGTGAAGCAAGGTATTTTTATTCATGATAAAGAAGAATCTGCAATCTTTGAATTGAGAGGAAACCTTCTGTTCTTAGTGATGGGGCATCTCTCTGATGCGTATGTTTTTCGCCGGGAATAACTATCTTTTTAAGTCGGAAAAAGAACGGATAGTATATCGTTATACCGGTTTTCAGACAATATTTTTCTCGAAAAACCGTTTTATAGCCAAAACAACAGGCTTGAAACTTCGAATCCCATATACTTTATTGGCTGTAATGTGGTTACTGCTTTCATGCGACCAGGCTAAACTGAGTGTTGCGCGGGAGCAGTACCTGCGTGGAGAATATTATGCCGCCAGTGAAACCTATAGGAAACTGTACCGTAGCACATCCCGTGAGGAGCGCGCGCGACGGGGAATCATTGCTTTTGAGATGGCGGAGAATTATCGCAAACTCAATCAATCATCCCGCGCCGTGGCAGCATATGGTAATGCAATCCGCTATAGCTATCCCGACACCATCATCTATTTTCACTATGCGCGGATGTTGCATCGGGAGGGAAATTATGAGGACGCAACTGAAACATACCGCCGGTTCCTGACATTCAGGCCGGATGATCCATTGGCCCTCAGCGGGCTTCAGGGAGTGGTAATGGCAAAGGGATGGATTGAAAATCCTACACGATATAGAGTGGAGAGGATGGAATTGTTCAATTCCAATCGGGGGGAGTTTAGCCCGATGCTCTCACGGGATGGGGAACGGCTCTATTTTAGCTCTTCGAGAGAGGAGGTGCTGGGTGAAGAGAAAAGTGTTGTTACCGGAATGAAATACAACGATCTTTTTCGTTCGGCCAAAAATGTACATGGTGAGTGGCAGAGACCGGAGAGAATCAATTCGGATGTCAATACCGAGTATGACGAGGGAACCCCCTCTTTTTCACCGGACGGAGAATGGATGTATTATACTTTTAGTGATGTTGACCCCAACAAGCCTACAACAACAAAAATCTATCTCTCACGGTGGGTCAACGGTCGATGGAGCGAAGGACGGCCTCTGGAGATGGTGAAGGATGATCCGTCATCTGTTTTTGCCCATCCCGCCATTTCTCCGTCGGGGCGTTGGCTTTACTTTGTCTCCGATATGCCGGGAGGTTATGGCGGCAAGGATATCTGGCGGGCAGCCATCAGAAATAATCATGAAATCCTTTTTGTAGAAAACCTGGGACCGGATATCAATACGGCGGGTGACGAGCTTTTTCCTTATCTGCGTAATGATACCACACTCTATTTCTCTTCCGACGGGCATCCCGGGATGGGAGGGCTGGATCTGTTTGTGGCGGTTGCCCCAGAGTGGAAAGGTGGTGGATCGGAGCGGATTAGTGATTGGGAGATGAGGAGATTGGGAGGCTTGGAGAGAGGAGGACGAGGGAACGAGGAGAGTGAGAGATGGGGTGACGTGGAGAGAGGGCGGTGGCGTGTGAGTAATCTGGGAGCACCTCTTAATTCGTCGGCCGATGATTTTGGCATTACGTTCGAGCCGAAAGGAGAGAAAGGATTTTTTAGTTCTAACCGGAATGATACGAGGGGATATGACCATATATATTCGTTTATATATCCCGAAGCAACCGTCTGGATAGAGGGTCTTGTGGTAGACCCCGAAGATGAATTTATCCCGAATGCCATCGTGACGGTGGAGGGGAGTGATGGAGTACCACTTCGCTTTGTGACAGGGAGAGAAGGAGAGTATCGTTTTAAAGCCGCAAGAGGAATGGATTACCTGTTGATGGCTTCGGCCGACGGCTTCCTCGATCAAAAGCAGAGATTATTGACGGATCCTGTAGAAAAGGATACTCTCTATTATGTCGATTTTGAGATGATACCCTACAATAAGCCGGTGGTGCTGGAAAACATATTTTACGATTTCAACAGTGCCGCTTTGCGGCCGGAATCAAAAGAGGAACTGGATCTGTTAATAGGCCTTCTCAACGAATATCCATCCATATCCATAGAACTCGCTGCCCATACCGACCGGAAAGGGTCGGACGAATACAATTTCGATCTCGCACTGCGTCGTGCGCAATCGGTAGTGAACTACCTTGTTGCCCATGGTATCGATCCCCAACGTTTGTCCGCCCATGGTTTTGGTAAAACCTTACCGGTGGAAGTAACCAAAAAGATAGCGGAGCAATTTGATTTTCTGAAAGAGGGTGATCTGCTGACCGAAGAATTTATCGAATCCCTTACGTTTGATCAGCAGGAGGTTGCCGATCAGATTAACCGGAGAACATCGTTCGAAGTGATTGATCCTGAATTTGGATTGAATTAATCATTGGAAGAACCCAAAATCTTCGGAAGGATTTTATTACCTTTGAAGCATGATTTCCGGTAAGAGGTCGGGCCGTTCGTAAAGATGAGTCGACGAAAAAAATATAGTTGTTGGGTACTCCTGTTTCTTATGGTTACAGGAATATCTCCTCTTTCGGGGCAGGAGTTGAATGCTGCTGTGAAGGTGAACAGTTCTATGATCCAGGGTGCAAACAGGCAACTGTTCAGCACACTTGAAGAGTCGTTACGCACTTTTGTCAACGGGCGTAGATGGACGGATAATCATCTTCGGGTAGAGGAACAAATCAATTGTTCTTTCACATTGGTTATTACCGAGGCGCTCTCTCCCGGATCTTTTAAGGGTGAGCTGTATGTGCAGTCGCACCGGCCCATAGCGAATAGTAACTATCTCACTCCTATGCTGAATGTGCGTGACATGGAGTTGGAGTTCGACTATAGCGAATATCAACCCTTGCAGTTCGATCTCAATTTTATTCAGGGGAATCTGACGGCCACTATCGCCTATTATGCTTACCTGATTCTGGGACTCGATTTCGATTCGAGGTCTTTGTTGGCCGGTACATCTTGTTTTCGTAATATGGAATTGATTGTCACCAGCGCGCAATCTTATGGATGGAAAGGGTGGGATCACCGCAACAACCGTAACCGTTCGGCGGTCACCGCTGCTTTTAATGATACGGGACAGGAAGAATACAGGAAGATGTGGTTCGATTATCACCGGCAGGGACTGGATGTATTGCCCGGAAATGACGGGCCGGGATCGGAAAAAATAATCTCCTCGGTAGGGGCATTGTCGGCGTTAAAGACGAAACGTCCGACCAGCGTGCTGATAAAACTGTTTGGAGATACTAAACTCGAAGAGATGGTAAATCTTCTTTCGAAATCAGATGCTACACAAAAAAAACAGGGTTATGAGGCTCTTATAAAGTTATATCCTGCCCGCAATGCTGAATTGGGGCGGTTGAGATAATAAAAGAATATATGTTGAAGTCACTTTACATACAGAATTTTGCGCTGATCGATTCGCTCAGGATCGGCTTCGATCCCGGCTTTTCAGTGATCTCCGGAGAGACGGGGGCAGGTAAATCGATTATCCTTGGCGCTCTCTCGCTGATTCTGGGACAACGTGCCGATGTGAAGCAGATCAAGCAGGATGCTGAAAAGTGTGTCATAGAAGGTGTTTTCGATCTCTCGGCCTACCATCTTGCCTCTTTTTTTGAGGAGATGGACTGGGTATATGATGGTGATGAGTGTATTCTTCGCCGGGAGATATGGAGCAGTGGGAAATCACGGGCTTTTGTAAATGATTCGCCTGTCTACCTGAACGACCTGAAAGGGTTGGGGGATAGGTTGATCGATATCCACTCCCAGCATCAGAATTTGTCGTTGAACGATAATTTGTTTCAGTTGAATGTGGTGGATCTGCTGGCTGACACAAAGTTGGAGCGTGCGGATTATGAGAAGGCCTATGTCGCATATCGTACTTCTGAAAGGGCGTTGAACGATCTCCGGGAGCAATCCCGTAAAAACCGTGAAGAGGAGGACTACCTGAGGTTTCAATACACAGCACTTGTGGAAATAAACCTACAGCCGGGTGAGCAACAGCAACTCGAAGAAGAGTTGGAGGCCGTTTCTCACGCTGAAGAGATCAAGACAGGGCTTTACGCCGCTACGGCGCTTCTGTCGGAAGAAGAGCGCAGTGTGGAATCGATGTTGCGGACAGTGGCAGATACACTACATAATGTGCAGCGGTTTTATCCGAAGTTATCCGAATTGGTGTCAAGGGTAGATTCTGCTTTTATAGAATTGAAAGATGTGCGTGAGGAGATTGCCGGCTATTTCGAGGAGGTGGAGTTCGACCCCGGTCGTAGGCAACTGTTGGAGGATCGGCTAAGCACGGTCTACGACTTGCAAAAAAAACATTCTGTGACAACCGTGGAAGAATTGATCGCTTTGCGTGATGAGATGGGGCGGAAACTGGAGAATATTGACTCGCTCGACGAACGGTTGCAAGCGTTGGAAAAAGATACCGGAGAGAAGCGGAAATCGATGATGGAGAAAGCCGCTTTGTTGGGCAAAAAAAGGAAGAAAGCGGCACCCCGCATTGAGAAGGAATTGGTAGAGCGACTTGCCTACCTGAGGATGCCCAATGTGAGATTTCAATGTGAATTCAAAACCAAAGAGACTCCTGATTCGACGGGTACCGATACTGTTCAATTTCTCTTCTCGGCCAATAAAAACGTGGCATTGCAACCTGTCTCCCAAATCGCTTCAGGAGGTGAGATGTCGCGCCTGATGTTGTGTATCAAGGCGATGATCGCGGGAGCCACTTCGTTGCCGACCATCATCTTTGATGAGATCGATACCGGTACTTCGGGCGAGGTGGCCGACAGGGTAGGAGCTATCATGGAAGAGATGGGTACCCGGATGCAGGTCATTGGCATCACACACCTTCCGCAGATTGCTTCCAAGGGAACGGCACACTTCCTGGTCTATAAAGAGGATGACGCCAATGTTGTCACCACCAGGTTAAAGGAATTGCTGCCCGAAGAGCGGGTACAAGAGATAGCGCGCATGTTGAGCGGCGCGGAGATTACAGAGCAGGCGATTGAAAATGCCAAAGTGATGCTGAATAGAAACTAAAGTATGAAAGAAAAGGAGATGATCTTCGGCATTCGTGCCGTTATTGAAGCGGTGGAAGCCGGAAAAGATATAGACAAGGTGCTGGTAAAGCGTGAGCTGTCGGGTGACCTGTTCCTGGAGATGCAGGAACTGCTTCGCCGCTATGAGATACCGATGCAGAAGGTGCCGTTGGAAAGGATTGACCGTATCACCCGGAAGAACCATCAGGGGGTGATCGCCTTCACTTCGGCTATTACCTACCAAAAACTGGAAAATATTGTGCCGTTGCTCTACGAAGAGGGAAAGATACCCTTTATATTGCTGTTGGATGGAGTGACCGATGTGCGGAATTTCGGTGCTATCGCCCGTACCTGCGAAGTGGCAGGTGTAGACGCTATTGTAATCCCCGAGAGAGGGAGCGTGTCGGTAAATGCTGATGCGATAAAGACTTCGGCCGGTGCATTGCACTCCATTCCGGTCTGCCGGGAGAAGAACCTGAAAGAAGCAATCCTCTTTCTTAAAAACAGTGGTATAAAAGTGGTGGCAGCTACAGAAAAGGCTGCCTCCTTCTATACCGAAACGGACCTTTCTCTGCCGGTCGCCATTGTAATGGGATCGGAAGATATGGGGGTAGCTCCCGAGCATCTGCGTATTTGTGATGAATTGGTCAGGATACCTCAATCGGGAACAATCCAGTCGCTCAACGTGTCGGTCGCGGCGGGTGTGCTGATCTATGAGGTGGTACGACAACGGAGGATTTAATGGGTCAATCCCGATAAATCGGGACGAGTAGTGCCAATGAGGCTAATGTGCCAATATGCCAATCCCGATAAATCGGGACAAGTAGTGTGTAGGTGGTTAAGTGCCTGATTGATCAGGGAGAATACTCCGTCTTTACTCTTTACTCTTTATTCTTTGTTCTTTGTTCTTTATTCTTTACTCTAACATAAAATGAAAAAAGTAATTTCAACAAACAACGCGCCTGCGGCGATAGGGCCATACAGTCAGGCTATTGAAGCGAACGGGATGCTGTTCCTGTCGGGTATGTTACCTATTGACCCGTCAACGGGAAATATGGTGAATGGTGGTGTAAAGGAACAGACCATTCAAATATTCAAAAATATAGAGTCGGTACTGACAGCAGCTGGCGTGACAATGGATCACATTGTGAAGACGACGGTGTTCCTGGATGATATGTCGCTCTTCGGTGAGATGAATGAAGTGTATGGCAGCTGTTTCAGTGGTGCTTTCCCGGCTCGTTCTGCTTTTGC
>JBAYRG010000102.1:0-9242 GCA_041676805.1 Proteiniphilum sp. | reverse complement strand
GTAACACGCACATGCCTGCTCCGCTGGTCGATAGTTGTCCATCGAATTTTGTGAGAAGTACTTCCGTATTTTTTACTTGATTCTCCTTACTGTCGGATTGCCAAACTACTTTCACCGGGGTTATATAACTCCGGGTGATTTCATCTTTATCCAGATTATTCCGGAAATTTTCAGTCAAGACATTTTTTTGCGCATGGATGTTTGCTATAAATAATAACGCGAGAGAAAGGGTGATAAAAAATTGTTTCATATATTATTTAATTTTTGATATTACTCTTTTTTATACGGAGGTTTCCGTCTTTATTGAAATGGAGTTTGCCTCCTTTATTGAAATGGAGTTTGCCTCCTTTATTGAAATGGAGTTTGCTTCTGTATGCAATGCGGTGGTTCGTCGGTTTTGGAGCGTCATCGTTCTACTATAAAAGTCCATTTCCCTGAGCCAATATTTTCAATGACTGAAAAGTTCCCTTCTCTTCTATATTTTACAGGTTGACCATTTATATGTATGGTTTGACTCTTGGAATAAAAAGGAAGGGATATATCAGCGGTTGTGTTGGCGGGAATATTCACCTCAAGCCGGAACGATTGCCCCGGATCATTGATGAAGGCTGCCGTTACGTCACCCCGGATAGTGGGGTGTTTGATGTCAGCCGATTTCAGTGAACCCGGTTGTGGCTTGATGCTGATTTTTCGGAATCCCGGTTCCAATGGTTCTATACCCATCAACTTCCGTGGAATGAGGTTAGCTGGTGCGGCGCCCCAAGCATGATTCCAATCCTGGTTGGGTTTGTATTTGTTATCCCATGCTTCGAGTGTAATCGTGGAACCGACCCGAATCATGTTGTACCAACTCCTTTCGCCGGTAGAAGCCAGTAGCTGTAGTCCGTATTCGGCATCATGGGCATTGTAGATGGCATCGAGCAGGAACTGTGAGCCATATACACTACAAGCCATTCCACGTGAACGGATAAATTCCAACACCCTGTCAACCTGTTTTTCGGGGACCAACCCAAAAGCAAGAGGGAACATATTGGCATGAAGCGAAGCATGATCTGTACCGATACCATCGATATAAACACCCCTCTTGTTATCGAAAAGATATCTATTAAAGGATTGTTTTAGCTTGGCGGCACGTTCGTTATAAAATTTTTGATCGTCTCCCTTCCCTAATGTTTCCGCGATTTGTGCCATCAATGTAAGTGTCTTGTAATGGAAAGCATTGACCACCGTGTTGATATCGGTGAAGACAAATCCGTCGGTCTCACCACCCTCCTCCTTTTCCAAGCCGAGAATGCCGGTATGAGGCCAATCGACAATATCCCGTATCTGTCCGTTGAAATGGATAGATCGAAGCACTTCCGGCGTTACCTTTCCTGTACGAGTACTGATAAATCCTCTTTCGTCGGAGAGTGCTATCAATGTTTTTGCCTGAAGATCTTCATAAAAATGAGCCAACGAAAATTTGTTGCCGGTATACATGTAGTCTTCCCATGCTATCAGCACGGATTGCAGATGCCATTCGGTAGGCCAGGTCGGTTTCCTGATCAGGTATTCATGAGTGTGCCGAGCCATGCTGTAGTCACGTGCCACACCATAATGCGAGAGTTGATTGATCAGTGCATCTGCTTCGTAAGGGATCCTTTCCCGGTCTCCGTCGACATATATGCCGAGAAAAGAGGTCGCTTTTATTGAGTATTTGCTGATATCCCAAACCTGATTGAGTATCGTATCGGAACTGTGAAAGTGTGAATCGAAATCGTTGAACGGGTAAAAAGCGGTCTCCCTTATCAAATCTTTTTCCCGTAACGGATGTTTATAATTCTCAATTTCACAATAACGAAACGGGGTTACTTCTCCAATATATTCAGGCATTCGTATTGCTTGTGGTCCGGTATTCCTTTGGTCGGGGCGAATAGTCACTATATAGGTTTTCCATCCTTTATCAAGTCCTATCTTGTATTGGGAGTAACGGATCGTGCCTCCGGGGGAGCGATTGATTTCACCCTCTTTTGCTACTTCACCTAAATGGAGAGTTACACTGTCGGTCCCGTTGTCGGAATAGAGATTCATCCGTATTCTTCCAAAAGATGCCTTGCCAAAATCGGCGCAATAGCGTGTTGCGCCAATCTTGTCTATTTTCAAAGGATACTCATCTTGCTTCCGTATCGGATGCCGATCGGTAGCGTAGTCGGTGAGATTTTCGGCGGTCTTGAAAGAGGAGATGTCGGAGAAAGCCGATTCATTTCCGCGATAATCCCATATCTTCACTTTCCAGAAATAGACTTTTCCCGATTCAAGAGATTTCCTGCCGTATGGAATATTGGCCGAAGAACTGTCATCCACCTTGCCGGAGTCCCATAAGTCGGCGGTATCCTTCAGCAACAACTCTTTCTTTGAGGCGACCAATAGTCGATAGGCTGATTGCCGGGTGTTCTCTCCCATGGAAGGCACTACCCATCCAAAAAAAGGATTACGGGTACTTATTTCAGAAAACTGGAAATTTTCTCTTGCCGAGATAGCTTCCTCAATCGGAGCTGTTGCGGGATAACCGTTCAGGTATACTTGCTCGGTTTGTGATAACAAATTAACCGTTAATCCGTATGGAGCGACTCGATCCTGCGCGTGAACAAAAGTCGATAAAAAAAAATACAAGATTACGGGTAATACTATCTTTTTGATATACATGAATACCTAACGAAGCTTAGTTGTTATTATATTTTATGCGTCCTGAATTCCTGTATTCCATAGGGGTGATCCCGACTCTCTTTTTGAAGAATGACAAAAAGTATTCATAGGAGCTGAAGTTCAACTCGTAAGAGATCTCTTTTATGGAGTAATTGGTCTCTGCCAATAGCTCTTTGGCTTTTCTTAATTTTAATTCCTGGAAATATTGGGCAGGAGCATAACCGGTATACTCCTTGAATGCTTTCCTGAATAAAGAATAGCTGATTCCCAGATTGGCGGCAATCCCTTTTATATCGATATTCTTATGGATATTCTCAATCATGATCACCTTGGCCTGTTCAATCTTCTGGGCCGACTCTTTGGATTCGAAGTTCCTATTCTGAGCCAGTGATAAAATACTCCCTAAGATGTTAAAAGTGATTCCCGCTAAATTCTGCTGTGCTGCCGTCTTATCCTCTTTGGCCACTTTGATGGCTGTGGAAAACAGGTTCACCAAGTCTTCATTCACCCCCACGTTCAGGATCTGATTCTCCGGAGATATGAATCCGTTGGTCACAATATCGTCGATGATTTTTCCTTCAAAACCGATATAGTATTCGTTCCACCCGGTCTCTTTGAGCGGACAGTAGGTATGCCATTGGCCGGGGAAAAGAAAAATAACCTGCCCCTTGCCAATGTTGCTCCTTCTCGTTGAATCGGAGGAGAAGGAGCCTCTTCCTTTACTGATATATACGATTTGATATTCTGATAAAACTCGTCCGTTATTCGGAGTGAAATAGTAACTCTTAGGATGCTCTGTGGAAGGATATGCCGTATTGGGTGCTATTGGCTGGAAACCAACGGTGCTGACCGTCAATCCGAATTTTCTGTCCTTTTCGTTGACTAACAGGTATTTGAAGTCAATGCCGAAATCATTGTATCTCATGTTCTCTCTGTTTAGATTGCACGTTTATTTCTATTGTAAATAACCTTTTCCGCCCTATTCAGATTAACGAAAACGATATTTAGGTTGTAAATTTACACAAATAAACCGAATTCTATTGCTTCCAGTGAATACTTTCAACTTCTACTTCCATTGAAGTATCCATCCGGCACGATATATTGCAAATATTTATAGATCAACACGCGACTCTAGGAAAAGGAAAGATTAAAACAGATTAGGGATTACCAATGAAACAATCAATACTGCCATACCCAGAGCCAGAAAAACGACCGCCTTTTTCCCTGCGCCTTTCCACTCTTTCAGGATGATACCCCATACGTTGCTGAAAACTACGTTCAACGACATCAGGATGCTCCATGAAAAGGCCATCATCACACTGCCGGGCTCAAAAAAGCTTTGTCCCATGCCCAATCCGAAGAACTGAGAATACCAGAGAAGCCCTGCCAATGCACAAAACAGGAGATTATTTACCAAAACAGGCCTTGACGACCGCTTTATTTCCCCTCCGGTCTTATTTTTCCAGTTCATATAGAGGCAATAGACCAGATTGGTCATGAATCCGCCGATGGTGACCAATAAGGTCACAGGGTTTTGTGCGAACAACTCCTTGGCACCGGCAGCAATGGCTGCTTCCTTTACCGGTATCCCGGCACTTAACCCCAGACTGAAGCAAGCACTCATCACCCCTGCAAAGAGCGCGATAAGAAGTCCTTTCTTGAGTGCGAAATCCTTGATCGCTTTCCTGCGTTCCTCTTCGGACATGTTCTTTGACCGGAGACTGCCGGCATATCCTACCAATGCAATGCCCACCAATGTAACCGCAACAGCTACCAGAAGGATTATTCCTTTAGGAGAGAAAAGATCAGTGCCGGTAAGCATGGCGGGAATTAATGTGCCAAAAGCGGCACAGGTCCCCAACGCTACCGATTGGCCGAGTGCAATGCCCAGAAAGCGCATACTCAACCCGAAGGTTAACCCTCCAATTCCCCAGAGTACACCGTAGCCGATGGCTTGCCATGAGGCAGCCGCACTGGCGGTGTATATGCCGATCAGCTCGGAAGGGGAAATGGCGAGGAATGCCCCTAAAATAGGGAAGAGCAGCCATGCGAAAACTCCCTGTGTCAGCCAGAAATTTTCCCACGACCACTCTTTTATTTTATTGATGGGGACGTATGAGCTCGATTGGCCCATACTTCCCACAGCAATAATGATTAAACCCAGAATTGTATTCATCGTTTAAACTCTTTTAGATGTTACTTGATCTTCATATTCCTGGATATCATTGATATACGTGTCGCCGACAGGTACTGCCTGTTGCTGGCAATAGTAGTTATAAATAGCATTCCAGGGCATCGATTTCAATTCTTCGAGATAGGCCAGACGTTGGAAATTCTTGTCTTGCATTTCAAATTCCCTCAGTTTTTCGGTCGGCTCAAGAAGGGCTTGCAGCATGGCTTTTTGTGTAGAACGGATTCCCACTACGTAGGCTCCTATGCGGTTGATGGATGCGTCGAAATAATCAAGTCCCACATTCACACGATCGGCGTGTCCCGAGCGGACGATTTCCTGGGTTAAAGCCATTAACTCATCGGTCATGGTCACCACGTGGTCGCTGTCCCAGCGCTCCGGACGGCTCACGTGAAGATTCAGTTCGGGAACAAAGAGTAACATCGACGAGATCTTGTCGGCAATCGACTCGGTGGGGTGGAAGTGCCCGGCATCAAGCGTCAGCATCATGTTGTTCTTTACCGCGTATCCCATATAGAATTCATGTGATCCCACCACATAACTCTCACTGCCGATACCGAAAAGTTTGCATTCCACACAATCCTTCAGGTATTCGCTGCTGATCTTTTCGGAAAGGACGTCGTCGAGCGCCTCTTTCATCAACTCCCTGTGGGCGAAGCGGGAGACGGTTTTATCCTTCTCTCCGTCGGGGAACCAGATGTTATGCACACAAGGGGATCCCTGTTGGCGTCCCATCTCTGCTGCAATACGGCGGCAGCGGCGCAGGTGTTCTTTCCAGAACTCCCTGATCTCGGGATCAAAATGGGAAATCATGTATCCGCTCTCTCCTTTGGGGTGGGAGAAAAGAGTACAGTTGAAATCAAGTTTCACACCCACCTTTTTCGCCCAATCGATCCACGACTGAAAATGTTTCGGCTCGATCTGGTCGCGGTCTACAAACTCACCTCCAAAATCTCCATAGATAGCATGAAGGCTAATCCTGTGTATCCCCGGAATAAGTGAGAGGACTTTTTCGTAATCACGCCGTATTTCTTCTATATTCCTGGCTTTCCCGGGATAGTTGCCGGTCGCTTGGATACCTCCTGTGAGCTCTCCGTCAGGATTTTCAAATCCCGACACATCATCTGCCTGCCAGCAATGGATGGAAATAGAAAGATTATTTAATTTTTCAACGGCTTTATCAACACCTACTCCTAACAATGCGTACTGTGCCTTTGCATCTTCATACGCTCTTTTCAATTGTTCTTCTTTCATACGATTTATTTTCTTTTTTCCGTTATATTTTTAATTCAAGATTCAAGAACCAAGATGTAAGACCCAAGAATCAAGATTGTTATTTATTTTTGTTTTTAAATTCTAACTTCTACTTCTTTTTATTATTCCCATTGGCATATTGGCACATTATTCCCATTGGCACATTGACACATTATTAAATATTCCTGAAAACCTCCAGATAATCATTGTAATGATTATTCCACAGGGCGCTCTCTTCCGGTTCGAAAGTATCAAGATGAATGGAATTCCTTACAATTTGGCGTATCTCTTGTTTGTTATTGACTATGCCGGCTGCTTGTGCCTGTAATAAGATATTCCCCATGGCCGTGGCTTCTGACGGTCCGGCAATCACAGATTTTCCGATGGCGTTTGCAGTGAAGGAGTTAAGCAGTTTGTTCTGTGCTCCTCCACCGATAATATGCAAGGTGTCGATAGGGAAAGTCGCCAACTTTTGCAAGTTTGCCAAAACCTGTCTGTAGCGAAAGGCGAGGCTTTCATAGATGCATCGGGCTATTTCTCCCATTGTTTGAGGAATATATTGGTTTGTCTCTTTACAATATGTCTGGATTGCCGTGATCATCGATCCGGGGGATGCGAAGCATGGAGAATCCGGATTGATAAAACATTGAAAAGGAACTGACTGTTTAGCGGCAGCGACTATCTCACCATAAGTGACAGGCTGTTTATCTTCCCACTCCTTTTTGCATTGCTCTATCAACCACATGCCACAGATATTCTTCAGCAGACGGATAGATCCGTCGGCGCCTCCTTCATTGGTGAAGTTAAGCGCGAAGGTGTCGTCATTGACAACAGGTTGTGCCGATTCGATACCCATCAGCGACCATGTTCCCGAACTTAGATAGGCAAAATTCTCATCTTTCGCGGGAGTGGCTAAAACAGCCGAAGCGGTATCGTGGCCGGCAACGGCAATAACGGACAGGTCTTGTAAACCGGTCAGGCGTTGTGCGGAAGGGGATATATTGCCTATCTTCTCTCCTGGTAATATTTGCTTTCCGAAGTTGTTCTCGTTCAATTGCAAGATTTGGAGAAATGATTCGTCGAATTGTTTTGTATAGGGATTGAGCATCTGCGATGTGGAAGCGATGGTGTATTCTGTCACCATCTCCCCTGTTAATAGGTAGGAGAGGGCATCCGGCATGAACAGTATCTTGTCGATTGCCGGGTAGATAGATGAGTTCTCACTCAAAAGTGTGTCAAGTTGGAATAGGGTGTTGAAATTCATGATCTGAATTCCTGTTTTTCGATATACCTCTTCCTTCGTGATTTTGGTGAAAAAACGCTCCGGAGCACCAAACGTCCGGGGATCCCTGTAACTGTAAGGCATGCGCAACGGCTCTCCATCCTTTCCGAAACAGACAAAGTCCACCCCCCAAGTGTCGATACCCAGCGAGGTGACAGACAGCCTTTGCGATTTGACCTGCTGCAACGCCTCTATGATCTGGTTATAGAGATGCAACAAATCCCAGTATAACCGGCCGTTCACTTCGATAATCGGATTAGGGAAACGGCTGATCTCCTTTAACTCCAATCGATTATTTTCCATGGTTCCCAGAATGGCTCTACCACTACTGGCACCCAAATCGATGGCTAAGAACGATGTTAAGTTATTTACGCTCATGATGAGGTTAAATTCAAATTTTTAAAAGATTGTCCGCAAACTTACAGGATAAATTGAAAATATGCAATCAAATAAATGATTTTATGACTATGTTTTTTGATAATAATCTTGGTTGCCGGTCTCCTTCTGAAATTGAGGCCTTGTTTAATGTTACATATCTACATCAAAACGGGATATGTGAAATGTTTACTGTATCTTTGCTGTTACAAAAAGTGACGAAAAGTTTGTCAGGACATTGAATGTTAGTTGTATATATATTATTTTTAACTGGACGATAATAATGATGATTCGTAGATTGATTTTGTGTTGGTCGTTAGTTTTGCTCTCGTTATCGGCGATGTCACAATCCTATGACCTGGAGGATATTTATATCCGGGATCCTTATATTTTAGCAGACAGGGAGAGTGGTTGGTACTATCTTTATAGGACATCCACATCTCAAAATGAAAATGGAGCGGGTATTGGTGGTGTTGAACTGTTCCGGAGCCGGGATCTCAAAAAATGGACGGGACCGCAAAAGGTGTTTACCGTGCCCGAAGACAACTGGATAACGGGTCCCGTATGGGCGCCTGAGGTGCACTATTACAAAGGAAAATATTATCTCTTCGCGACACTTAATTCCCACTTGACATGGAAGAAGAAAAAGGAGGACTGGCCTGCTTATACGTTCAGGGGAACGCAGATATTTTATGCCGACAAACCGGAGGGACCTTTCTTGCCTTTCGACCGGATTCCGCATACGCCGATGGACTATATGGCACTCGACGGGACACTATGGGAAGAAGAGGGAAAGCCTTATATGGTTTATTGCCGTGAATGGGTGGAGGTGGTGGATGGCACGATGGAGCTGATTGAGCTGCAACCCGATTTGTCTTCGACCGTCGGGCAGTCCATGCGTCTGTTTTGTGCTTCCGACGCCCCGTGGGCACCGGATGACCGGCCGAGTTACGTGACCGACGGCTGTTTTTTGTATAAGACGAAAACCGGGAAATTGCTGATGATCTGGTCCAGTTTTGCAGAGACCGGCTATGCGGTGGGTATTGCCGAGTCAACCACCGGGAAAGTGGCAGGCCCTTGGAAGCAACATCCGGAACCACTCATGGATGAGAACGGAGGACATGGGATGTTGTTCCGCACATTCGACGGAAATCTCTGCCTCGTGCTCCATCAGCCGAATAGCCCGGGAGGGCAGGAGAGAGCCCGTTTATTCGAAATAGAGGACAGGGGTGATACCTTGCGGATAAAGAAAGCGCTGTAGTAATTTGTTTCCTGTGTTTATAGTGACTTATATTTTATGAATAAAACGGGAAGGCATATTTGCACAATACAAATATTTTGAATTTAAGGCTATAATCAAATATAATTATTAATTTTGTATTGGTTAATTGATTGAATAATATGGATAATTTGACTATTTATATTTCAATTGATCCGGAGATACGCTTTGGAAAG
>JBAYRG010000101.1:0-9448 GCA_041676805.1 Proteiniphilum sp. | reverse complement strand
GGTGTGTGCTCCTGCAAAGTAACTAAATTTTATCGGATTTTACTACCAATTTGAAATTTCAAAATCCAACCATTGTACCCGAGCCTCTAAAAACTCTTTTGCATAATTCACCTCTTCTTCCCAGGTGTCAAACTTGACAAGTCCCACACTGACATATTCACCAAGTAGCGGCCAACGTGAAAAATTTTTGTTTTGCGCAAATCTTATATTTTCAGTTTTTTCGTCCATGATACGGGTGAATTCCGGCAAATGACCCTTTACTTTTTTCCACTCCTGTTTTGTAATTTCGATAAAATAGGGATCCTGGAATAATCTACTGAAATATATATTCTTGTGATAGAAATGAGCGACAGGTGAGGTTGCGGGTGGTAGAACCCATGCGTTGTTTGTCCTGTAAGCCAACCCCAGACTCCACTCAAAATCCCAGGCGGGATACATTTCCAATTTTCCTCTCTGCGATTGGAGCACATAATAGGGATTGGGCTCGGCATTCCCCAGTGTTTCCTGCAAGAGATACCATCTGGCAAAACTTTCAACGTCGATGTATTGCCTGTATCCTCTATCCGGATCGGTAAAATAATCGGAATATAAAACCGTCTCAAATTCATTCATGAAATTCAGTATGAAACGGTAATTTTCGTCCTCTTTCACCATCTCGTCACTGTCTGGATGCTTGAACGTGAAATGTAGTCCACGACTGGTAGTGAACCATATCGGTTCTCTATCCCAATAGTTGTCGTTTTCTATCAGATAGCCGTCATTGGCAATATTCACACGGTTTGAAGCCACTTTTACATGTTCACCGAGAAAATAGGTGCCGTTGTATGATCCGTTCAGGAAGAGTTCCACATGATATCCGCGCGGAGTCCATGGTAATTCCATCAATTTCGATAACTCAAATGCATAAGTAGTCCGCAACAATGATTTATCGCAATAATCGGCCAATAGCACCCAATCTTTATCAGCAGGCATATCCAATATCTTTGATTTGGAGTCCAACTTGATTCGATATGGCTTTTTAGCATAAGACCATGTGGCATTTCCTCTCCCCCTAATACGCATTGTCGCTTCAAATCCTTCTATAAAAGGGAATATTTTGGAGATAGTGACGGTTCCCTCCACATAATCTTCTTTACTGGTGATTGCCTGTCTGTTTTCCGTTTCTATCCTTACGATGGGTATTCCCGTGAAAACCTTCACGGTTACTTCATAGGTTTTTTTTGTTCCCTTTTCGCTGGTGAGGATATAATTGACCGTCTGAATGAAATTTTGTGGCGTCACCCCCGATGTCTGCACCTTGCCGGCAACCTCCACATTCTTATATTCGCCGATAAAAGAGGGAATCAGGTTTAGATCTATCTCCGACGCTGTTTCGGGTAACAATAGGGTTATCTTGTCGTCTACTATTGTTCCACGAACATCTTCTGCCAATTGAGGGTTTAGTGATTGATTGAAGCTGAAGGACAAAAATCGTAATACCGGTGTTGCGGGTTCCTTGCCGATAGGTCTTTTCTCTTCATTTTGCTCTGAATTGTCAGTAAACGGATCATCATTTTTACATTCTGAAAATGTGAAAATAATAAAGAGTAGATATAACCAAATTTTTTTTCGGCTGATTTTATTCATCATTTTAATTGGAGAAAATATAAATATTCAAAAAGTCAATCGAATTCAAATTCAAAGAAATGATTCTCTTATCAGGGATTATGAATAAAAAACCTAACAGGTTTTAAAGCCTGTTAGGTTGTCTATTTTGAGCAACGATGCTCTTATCGTACCAGCGTTCCCCAAATACTGATTTCAGCAAGCAGGATACGCGGCGGTTGAGTAGGATTGAAATTTTCAATACTTCTGAATCTGATATACCTTACCGTTGCATCGGGATTGACTGAAGCACCCGGTACGAATTCAAAATCAATTCCATTATTAGAAAGAGTAATGTCTTCATTTGTGGGAGCTACCCAAGGATCGGCTATTCCATTGCCCGACGGTTGAACACATTCAAACTTGCCCAACAGTGTCCAGCTGCTATCCAGACTACCATCCGGATTGGGATCCATCGATCCATAGATTTCAAATATCCTGGGATGCCCTTTGCTCCAACGGTCGTCATTATGGTTACGCGGCCAAATCCGCATCCTGCTCAATATCGCATTCAATCCTAAATCCCAAGTAAATGTGCCGGGTAACACTATGGGATTATCCGAGTGCATGAAGTTGGTAGTGTTCCCATCCCATAAATTTTTCAAGGGGTAACTGGCATTCATCCCCATATCTCCTGGCATTGGCTTATCAACCCAAGTAGTTTTTGGGATTAATATCACCGGGTCAATCATTCTGTTGAGCGTTATTGCCTGGAACAGATCGATCGCCAGCGAGTCCGGCCTATGGGTAGTGCTGTATGTCAGGGGTTTGGTGAGGTTGAAATATGGGATTAGTGTTTCACTATCCGATGGGTCAACTTCTATGCTTTGGATGTTACCATTGGTGTCAGTCCAGCTCACCTGGATGCCTGCTTCGGTACTTTCGGCAGTTCCCCAGTTCAGCGTAAGATCCTGTCCATCATAATAGGTGCTCTTCAGCAAGCGGTTTGTCAACATCCCTTTATAATAATCGCCATACACCGTGCCCAACACTTCAATCGGGATAGAAACATTGCCTTCATCGTCATAGGTGTGAATCATGAAGGAATAGGTGTTTTCGGCAATCGGGGCAATTACATAGCTGACAGTATCCAAGCCTGCAGGCACAGGCAGCTCAACCGAATCGGTGTAATTATTCCAGAATATTCTTGCTTTCTGTACCCTGGGATCGGTACCTCTCAACCACGAAATTTTGATACGCTTATCGCCGGGATATGTAATGGGATTCTGTGCCGGCCCCGGATATATCAATCCGTTGGGAACAATATAATCTTTATAGATATCCGACTGGCTGTCGCAAGAGGAAAATCCTAAAATGATTCCAATAAAGATGACAAATATTGTATTCTTCATCATAAATGATTTTTAATGATTTAATTTTAATTGACTAATTCTCCCCAAAAGCTCAATTCCAAAATATGCACCGTCGAAAATGAAGCATTGGCATAAGTAGATATGGTTCTGAACCTGATATACCTGATTGGAGTAAAAGGATTTGGTGCAAAATCAGTAACACCGAATTCAAATTCAATACCTTCCGTTGCAAAAGCAATATCCTCTTGGGTAATTTGCGTCCCGGGTCCGGACGGTTTCAAACTCTCAAATCGTCCGAGCGGTATCCAACTGTCATCCATTTCTCCGGTTGGATTGGGTGAAACAGAGCCCCATATTTCAAATACCTTTGCATGTCCTCTTTTCCATCTGTCGTCTGCATGCCCGCGAGGCCAATATTTTAAACGGCTCAACTTGACGGTTTTTCCAAGGTCCCAGGTGAGATTGTGAGGGAGCATTTGGGTTTCCATACCATGAAATCCATCTACTCCATATACTTCATCCCATATTCTTGTTATCGGATAACTTGCATTGACCGGAGGTATATCACCGGGCAGGGTATAATCTCTCCAGGTAGATTTGGGAATAAATTCTTCAAACCAAGGTGTTACCTTAGCTGTCAGGGTGTCGGATAAATTGCCCCACCTGTCACGGATATACATCGCGAACTCATGTTCTACGGGATCTAATCCATCCACACCGCGATAAGTGAAAGTTCCTTTTGGTGTGGAGGTATAATAGGTGATTAACTCACTCATATAACCCAAATTTGCCGTATCTGCCATCAATACGATTGCCAAGCTCGCTTCTTCCGGATTTTCGAAGTCGATCGCTACTCCTCCAAAGGTATCCCTGAACTTTTTAGTTGCCAGCTGCACAGGAGGGAGTGTTGGATTGATCTGTGCGATATAGGGGGCTGATTCTTTTTCATTTTTTCCTACGGAATAGAGTTTCACATCGTAAATACCGGGAGTACCGAACCCTTCTATAACTAAGGAGTCTTTGAAATAAGAGGATTTTGTCTCACGTATCATGCCCGGTTTGATTTCATATTCAGCGCGGACATAGAGCAGATTTTTGTCTATCGGCAGCATATATTTCAACACAGCTCCCCCCGCTCTATTCTCTACCGTTACATTTGTCACCTGACCGGGAGCAGGCGCGTTGTCGTCGATAAAGTCGACGCGCCCCTCTTCCTTGCAACTAATCCCGACAATCGACATTAGGAAAACAATGAGATATACTATTTTATTGTTCATGATCTAATATTTTAATTGTTTACCATCCAATATTTTGTACCAAGTTTGGATTCGCTTCAATATCACTGGTTCTGATAGGCCAGAAATAGTCGCGAATGCCGAACTTCTGTTCTTTCAAAAGTTGCGGTTGGTACATCATCCGGTTGACCTCTTCTTCCGTCCCGTCAATGGTGGATACCATCATGTTCCAACCTTGCAGAGGGGTATGATACTCAACCGGAGCGGTTTTCCACCGGCGTATATCCCAAAAGCGTTGTCCTTCGAACGACAGTTCAATCAAACGTTCTTTCTGTATAATTCCACGCATGCCAGCTTGGGTATTGTATTTTGGGCTGTTGGTATAGTTGTCCCACGACTCTTTTACTCCTTTTAAACCGGCACGGGCACGCACCAAGTCGATATATTGGAATAGTTCGGCACCATTGGCTCCGTTTGGCCCTTCAGCTTCATTTATCGCTTCTGCATACAACAGGTAGAGGTCGCTCAACCGCATGACAGGCCATGCATAACTTGGTGAAGAGATGCTGTTGATCGCATTGAGCTGCGCCTCGTAAGGGATAAATTTCTTAGGGATATAGCCTGTCCAGTTACCCTGTCCTTCGGTACCATCTGTTTCGCCTATCTTAAAGGCTAAGTATCTTAGTGATGAAGCATCTTTATCGTTATATTGACCTGCTCCAAACCATACACCACCATCGAATCCCACCCATGCATAGAAACGGGGCTCACGTTCGAAATGCATATCCACAGTGGTTCTTCCCTGGCGTATGTGCAATCTGTCTTTTGTTTGCGCGGTTCTCAGATTATAGAGATCTCCTATATTCCTGGTTTTATCCTCATCAAGCGGTACGCCATTTTCGGTATAAAACATTTCAGCAATTTTGATCGGCATGCCCAACCACTTGCAGATGTCATTACTGTTGATATAGGATGGATTTAGTTTCGGCATCGACGCATGAATCATCCCACCACTTGAAGGGATCGAAATCATTTGTGTGTTTGCCCAGATCACTTCACTGTTCGACCGTAGGTTAAAAGCATTCCGAAGGGTTATATCCAATACGGTTGTATCGTTGAACCTGTTGGCTGCATCTTCATACTTATAGAGCATCATTCCTGCCTCATGACAGTTGTCAATGGCTTCTTTACAGGCAATCATTGCCGCCTCCCATTTTTCTGGTACGACTGAGGTGTTGAACAGAAGGGTACCATCATGATTTTTCAACGTCGCCTGATCATTATTGCCGTTGAACAAAGGACTTGCTGCCGTAACCAGCACTTTTGCCTTCAACGAGAGGGCAATGGGTTTGGTAATGCGCCCGTAATCGCTCGCCGGATCGAGTACGAAGGTGGGGAGCATGTCGCCTTCGGTAGCTTCATCCAGTAATTCCACGATATAATTGAAGCATACCTCTACCGGTTCCCGTTCCACCTTCACGGCGTATACATCCGCATCTACCGGCATGTTTTCACGGATCAGGGGAACCGGGCCATACATCTGCACCAGACTGAAATGGTAGTAAGCTTTTAAAACTTTTGCCTCGGCAATCCATTGTTCGCGTTCCCAGGCTTCCAGGTCGGGAACCAAATGTACATTTTCCAAAAAAGTATTGCAAACACGTAATGCCTGGTACATACTGCTCCATCTCGGAAGTACCGGACTGGTCGCATTCTGGTTTCCCTCGCTTATATCGAGACCGGCAAGGGAGAAACGGTTAGAAAAATGAGTAGTCTTTCTGGTCCATATGTCGTCTCCTCCCAATGTGGTAGGGTCAGCGGAGCCTCCATTTTTTGGCATATAGGAATAACAGGTCGATAAGTATTTAATGGCTTGCGCTCTTGAATTGAATGCCATATCCAAGGTGGGAACACCGTCAGGTACTACGTCCAACCAATCGCCACAAGCGGTGAAGCTCATTATCGCGGCAAATAGTATAATTTTATATTTTTTCATATGATTAAAACCATTTATTTTTGATTAGTTAAATGTAAAGTTTAATCCAAAATTAACCACTCTCTGAATAGGATAGCCCAAACCATTACCGGCCATTTCCACATCCCACATCTTAAATTTACTGAGAAGGAACAGATTGGATCCGCTGACATAGAGCCGGAAATTATTCATCCCTATTTTTTCAGTGAATCGTTTAGGTACTGTATAGCCCAGTTCCATCTGTTTGAGACGCAGAAAACTGGCATCGCGCATAAACCATGTACTTGTAGCAACATTGTTTGAGATTTGTGTCGTACTTAATCTTGGCCATAAGGCGTAAACATTTTGATTCTCTTCAGACCAATAGCTGTCGGCATACGCTTTGAGGATTTGGGCATCATTGATAAAAGGAGCTGTCCCTTTTGAATCTCCACTTGCATTGATCCAAAACGACTGTCGGCCTGCCCCTTGAAAAAACAGAGAAAAATCGAATCCTTTATATCCCGTTGAAATCCCAAATCCATAGATGATCTCAGGAACCGTAGGATAACCTATGGGAACCCTGTCAGCTTCTGTGATTTTACCGTCGCGGTTTACATCAAGGTATTTGATATCACCACCGCCATATTGGGATGTCCCTATGTATTGGGGTGGAGAACTGGCCGCTTCTTCATCATCCACGAAAAGCCTTTCAGCGATGTACCCGCTTACCTGATTTAACGACAAGCCTACCCTTGAGCGCCACGGTTCGTTGTATTCCGGTTCCTCATACACATCATATCGGCTGGTGGCATAGGTGAAATTAGCGCGTGCCGATGTCCAAAAATCTTTGTTCCAGTTTTTCTGGTATTCCAATGTCATATCCACACCTTTACCCGACGCTTCGCCCACATTGGCTCTTGGAGTTGCTGTCAAGCCCATCGTATTGGGAATACTAGACCGGGTCATCAGGATATTGTCTCTTTTTTCAGTAAAATACTCAGCAATAACACTCAACTCGTTCCACAAACCAAATTCGAGGGCAATATTTTGTTTATAGGACTTTTCCCAGCTTATATAGGGATTGGCATACCGGTTAATTGTGATTCCGTTATAGGATGTACTGTATTCTTGTCCGAAAACTGCTCTCCGACCGCCATCATTCATGTTTACTTCTGAGAGATAAAAGAATCGGTCGTAAGCATCACCAATCTGATCGTTACCGATCAGTCCATAGGAATAACGCAGCTTCAGGTTGTTCACAACCGGCTTCATATTTTCCCAGAATGCTTCGTTGGAAATGAGCCAAGCGACACCTGCCGACGGGAAAAAGCCAAAGCGATTGTTTTTATCGAAACGTTCACTTCCGTTGTATCCAAAGTTAAATTCAGCAAAATAACGGGTGTCATACGAATAGGTTGCACGCCCCGACAGACCAAGATTCCGGGAAGGGAGCGACAATTGTAGTGAGCCTGCATTTGCATTCAAGCTCTCCCGTGCCTGGAATACCAATAGACTGCTGATATTATGTTTCCCGAAATCGCGGGCATGGTTTAAAGTCCCTTCAAAATAAAATGAAGAATTTTGTGCTCTTTCCCCAGGTAATTCTCCATATCCCAAATATTCTGTGCCAATATAAGTTTCTATTAATTTATAATCTCCTGTTAATCTATTGTACGAGGAAATTTCATAATAAAATGGATTATATAAGCGATTGACTGCGAATTGCGACAAACGACTAACGTTCATCATCCCTCTGGCAGAGAGTCCTTTTGTGATAAAATCCAGATCCTGTTTCAATTCCAATTGAGCCAATATCTGTGAACGCGATTTCTCCTTGTAACCACGCACCATTTCCGCATAGGGATTGATTTTACTATTGTTATAGTTTCCGAACAAAATATGTTTTGCATATTTGAATTCCTCATCTGCGGGGTAATAGGCGGGGAAAAGCACCGGATTGGAATGCATCATTAAATAATACATGTCGGTTCCTCCGAGTAAGGGGCCTGAATATTCTTCGAAGTTGGCACTTAGTCGCACAATCAATTCTGTGGTCTTGGTCACATCAATATTGACATTCGAGCGCAAATCGTAATTGTTGATCGCGATGTTGTTGTTGAAGTTATTACGTTTGTCTACTTTCAGGATGCCGTTGTCGCGGTTAAACGAGCCGGCCACATAGTAACGGGCCACGCCACCTCCACCACTGACATTCAAATTTACACGCTGGTTCATGGTTTGATCTTTAAACAACATCTTTTTCCAGTCATTGGCAGGATAAATGAGAGGATATTTGCCGGCCTCTGTCATTTCGATCTTTTCCTGCGAATATTGGATGACGCCCAATGGATCTCGGGTAAGGATCGCTTCGTTATGCATTTTCATATAAGTGACAGGATCGGCCATATCCACTGTTTGGGTTGGAGCCGATATTGAGTTTTCGAAACGGAATGAAATTTTCGCAGGACCTTCAACGCCCTGTTTGGTCGTTACCAAAATAACTCCATTCGCACCACGTGCACCGTAGAGAGCTGTGGCTGTGGCATCTTTTAGCACGGAGAAACTTTGAATATCGTCCGGACGAAGGCGGGCAAGATCGGTGGATGTGAGTTCCACACCGTCGATCAGTATCAACGGATTGGTGTTCGTTCCAAAGGTTGTGATACCACGGACAAAGAAGTCGGCATTATCCTGTCCGGGTTCCCCGCTTCGCTGATAGGCGATTACACCGGCCATATTGCCTGCCAGTGCGGTGGTGAGATTACTCGATGGTGTTTTTAAATCTTTTGTATTCACCGTAGTAATGGCTCCGATCACACTCTCCTTTTTTTGCTTACCAAAGGCTACGATTGTAACTTCATCAAGTTCACTTGCAGCCTGTTTCATGGCTACCTCGATATAGGTTCGGTTTCCCACTTCGATGGTCTCGGATATCATACCCAGAAAAGCGAATACCAGCTTGTCGGATGGAGCAGCCCTTATCTCGAAAGTACCGTCTATGTCGGTGATTACTCCCCTGGTTGAATTTTGGATCAAAATACTGACGCCGGGCAGGGGTTCGCCGGTTTCAGCCTCTACAACCTTCCCTTTTATTTGTGCTTGTTGTGCTGACAAAAAGAAAGGAACGAATAGAAAAATACAGAGTAAAAAATTTAATTTCTTTTTCATCTCATTTCATTTTTATGTGCTTTTAAATTAATACTACTTTACTAAAATAAAAATATTACTTAAAGTTTTGAATATCAAAAATATATTCGTATATTTACATCATTATTAATCCCGTCTGATTGTTTTGATAG